>JALZKH010000157.1 GCA_030859345.1 Acidobacteriota bacterium
CTACAATCGAGTCCGATTGCATTCGAGTCTAGGTTATCAAAGTCCGATGGAATATGAGTTAAATTTGAAAATAAAAAATGGAGGAAAAGATAGAGAGTTTTGTATCCACTAAAACTTGACCATCTCACATCGCCAAATTAGAATTTAGCAAAGCCAATATATAACTTAAATTAAGTGATTCATCTTTTGCTTTTGGGTAAATTGCGTACAAAGAACTTAAAAAATAACGATTTTCCAAATCTAAAGTTGCTGTTAAACGACTTCCTGTTTCACGAATAGCAATCTTTGGTGTTTCGTAAAATGTTTTGTTCTTCCAATTCCTTGCTAACCAATTTCCATATTTCAAATAAACATCTTTTTCGACAGTTGAATATCTACCAATGGATTTTCCTCTTAAAGACTTTTTCCAAGGTTCTTCTAATTCTGTCATAGAAATTGAAACATACTCTTTATTGTTTCCGGTTTTTATACATTGCCGAATAAAACAAATCTCACCAAGTTTCAAAGCATTTTTGTTTAGTTTTTCAAATAAGTTGTGAGTTTGGGGATTTATGAAAATATCAAATGTTGAGTTTTTGTTATTTCCAAAATTGTTTTTATCAATTTCAAAATCGTATGCGTTCTGTAATTCTTCAATTGTAGAAACCTTATTGCGAATTTTTATTTTTTCTTGATTCTCTTTATTCTTATTCAAAATAATAATACAAGTATGAACTGTGGGATCATCAAATACATCCATATTAAAATTTGTTATTTCAATTAAAGAATTTTCATTCAAAATAAAATTCCTGAGTTTTTTCGTATAAAGATTTGATAAAATCGGACTTGGAATAATATATCCAAGTAAAGTGTTTTCATTTAATAAATGTGCCGCTTTTTCAATAAACACTTCGTAATTATCAAGTCTTCCTTCTGTTGTCACAAAATTTCTTTCAAGATAATTTTTGTTGGTTTCATCGCTAATCATTCCATAAGGCGGATTTCCGACAATCGCATCGAATCCGCCTTTTCGGAAGATTTCGGGAAATGTTGATTCAAAATTCAAAGGGTTTAGTTTTCTCAAATCCTTTGCGTCAAAGAGCATTCCGTCCATTATGTCGAAATCTATCAGCGAATTGCCGTGAACTATGTTGTTACTGAGCGACGGCAGAAGTTGTGTGCGGAAATCGGCAAATGTTTGTTGGGCGGTGTCGGTTGTTTCTTCTTCGAGGAGTTTGAGATAGAGCGATAGTTGGGCGACTTCGACGGCTTGGGCATCGAGGTCAACGCCGTAGATATTTGCAAGCAAGATTTCGCGTTTGAATCCGAGCGTCAGTTGGAGAGTTCCGTCAACTGTTTCGCGTGCTTGCATATTTTTGATGGCATTATTGCGGCGGTTTTTGTTTTTGTCAAAATATCCAACGTGATAAGCAATCAGATAATCGAAAACACCGAGCAGAAACGAACCCGAACCGCAGGCAATATCCGCAAAACGCATTTCGGCAATCTCTTCGGGCGTTTTACCTTCGATCAATTTGCCGATGGTGTTCTGGACAATGTAGCGAACAATATATTCGGGCGTGTAATAAACTCCGCCCGCCTTTCGCACTTCGGGTTTTTCCTCGACCTTTGCACGCTTTTCCGTCGCCACGATGGTTTTGCCGAGGAATCTTTCGTAAGCACTGCCGAGTATGTGAATCGGGATCGTATTAAAATCGTAAGGCGAATTTTTGTGCGAAAGCCAATCGCGGATGTCTTCAAAAGTCTTCTCGTCGGGAGCAAATCCGGGAGCGTCGAGAATAATGTGTTCTTTGAAGATGATGCCGTTGTAAATTTTATCGAGCCGACGCGATTCGGCAACAAAATCCTGCCACGCCGAATTTGATCTTGTGCCGAGTTTATCAATGATCTCACTCGGTTCGACCAATTTGTCTTCCAAAAAACGTATAAAAACAAGGCGATCCAAAGTGCGTTGCGTGATCTCCGTCAAAGCCTCGCCGTCGAGTTGCGGGTTTCTATTCTTAAAAGCCCTCGCAAGTTCACCGCGTTGCTCATCCAATTCACTCAAAAATTCATCATCAACGGGTTGGATAATTCCCGTATTTGCCAATTTGGTCTGCCGAACACCGCGACCTTTTTTCAAACTCTGTGCGTATTTCTCAATCGCCCCATCCGCAACCGCTTCGCGTGAGAAAAGATAATAAATCTCACGAAATTTCTCCTCGTCCGCAAAATCTTTGTAATGAAATCTTTTATGAATCCGGTCAATCGCCGTTTCGATGGAAGGTTTGTAACGCAAATCAAGAATAAAGAAACGATCAAAATCCGTCAGAATTGCCAAAGGCGTGTTCGAGTTCCAACCGTAACGCAAGGTTTGAAAACAATAATCCTTGTTCTCCAAATTGTGCATCGGTTTTTTTGCTTCGGCGATCCAACGAGTTTGCTGAAAGTCAGGTACGACAAAAAAAGCATAATCCGCACGCTTCCCGCGTCCCTGAACATTTATACTCCGCTCAATGTGAACTTCGCGTTCATAAGGATTCATCTGCTCGTTGTGATATACATCCCAACCGAGTGCGACAAAAAATTTATCAAGATAATCCTGCCGCACGTTCGCTTCCTGATAGCTCGAATCCTTGAGAAATTTGCTTTCATTTTGTTCAAATTGTTGAACTAGCTTTGTAGTTTGTGAAAATGCTTCTTCAAATGTTTTGGGAATCATAGGTTTTTTTATAAGGAACTAAGGAACTTTGGATTATTCAAATTTTAAATATTCAGTCTGACAGATTTTTTTATTACCTTTCAAATTCAAATAGATTATCTTCAAAGGGTGGAAATTCTACATTGAGATAAATTTCCGCTAAATAAATTTCTGCATCAAAGGTTGGTGAATGAAATGTTGTTTCAATGCCTTCAAAATCACGGTTTATCCAATCGCCATTTTCATTTTTAAAGAATTGTGTGATGTGCGGGCGTTTGGTTGAAACTAAAATGTATTCGACAAAACTTTCGATTGATTTGTAATAAGTAAATTTATCACCACGATCAAAGCCTTCTGTCGAATCGGACAAGACTTCGATTATCATTTGCGGACTTGTCAAAATATCCAAGCCACTCACTTTTTCAAAATTTCCCTCTCCGCAATATGCAGTTAAATCGGGATAGCGATATGGTGGATATTCCGGCACACCGACTTTTAAATTTGAACCGAATACCGAGCAATCATTAGAACTCTTGCAAAAGTAACGTAAATAATGGTAGAGCTATCAATAATATGCTCTACGAAAAACTTGATAAATTGTCCGCCGCTAATTTTAAACGATATTGCGGCGTTGAACGAAAAACTT
>JALZKH010000158.1 GCA_030859345.1 Acidobacteriota bacterium
AGGGCGACAGTTCTTTGTTCTTAGAAAATTCGTGGTAGTCGGTGCTTTGACCGACTAATTTTCGGGCGAATGCCCCGTCAGCTTGCTGCGGGGTAGTCCGAAAATAACGAATTTTAATTTACTCAATTATCATCTTATTAACCTCAAAAATTGAGAACTCGTGAATTTTCCCGTCGCTGGTAACAATTGTCAAAACCGTCTTTATTACATTTATACTGAGAACTTCATTCATTGCCCGCTCGAATTTATCACCATTTTTTAGTTTCAATTTCAGAGATATTTTCGACAAACGCTTCGCTTCTTCCGCTGCTTCTAAATCTTCATTTTCTTCTGATCTTTCTATTTTAACAATGGTTGAAGTGTTTTTTGGTTGTTTTTCAATATTAACAGTTATGTCCGTTGCTGAATCATCAGAAGTCGCATCATCTTTTGATTCGGTAGTTTCTGTCGCAATATCACGCGGGTTTAAGATTGAATTAATTTCCGGCAAAATACTGTCCGGTTTCTTTGTCGGGTCAAAAGTGCCGGGAATTTTGGTTTTATCAACCTCTAAAGTTTCGGCTATTTTCCCTTCTTCACCGGTTTTAGGTTCTTCGATAATTGTTCCGACGGAGTTCACTTTGACAGTGCCTTCACGCTCAATTTTAACTTCCGGTAAAATTTCGGTGTCAGCCGGATTGCCTCCACTTAATGCTTGAAAACTTCCCGCAAATTTTATTTGAAAAGTTGCCGGATCGTCATTTGGGGTTCTTCCCTGCACTCTTAAAATCAATTTTTCCGGTTGACGCATATAGACAACACGACCTGTTTCCGTAACCGAATTGTTTGCATAAACTGAGATTTTGGTGCGTGGCTGAAGTGTTTTTGCGGTAAAAATATCAATATCGCCGTTTAGATTTCTTGTTACAACATTGATGAATACGTCGCCCCGGTCGCCGTTAAAAACAAAATAATAGGTCGTTAGACGGGAATCGCCAATATCACGAGCTTTTATTTGTCCGCTTATTTCATCGGTTGTTAGGGGTGTCGGTGCATTTTGGTCAATTGATTGGGCAAATGAATAGCTCGAAAACGTAATAATTGCAAACACTAAAAGACCGACACAAAAAAATAAGTTTTTTATATCTATTTTATACTCAAAGTTTAACCTGCGAGAAATCATTATACTTTTTCCTGAATTAACTATTGATTTATTTATTATACTTCTAAAGTCGGATGAGCCGTAATTCTTAAATCATTTTTTTAAGTGCATATGCAGTAATGGATAATGGACAATAAAAAAAATCATCCATTATCCATTAACAGTTATCCATTAAATTACTTATTTCTTAAAACTTCAACGGCTTTTTTCAATTGTATATCTTCCGTATTTTGCGTCGGTTTTTTAATTTCTTTTTTGACAACAGTTTTCTCCGGTTGTTCCTGTGGATTTTCTTCGTCCTCTGCTTCTTTTTGTTCAACCAGATTTTCAACTTCAATCGGTTCGGGGGTTTCGGGACGTTTTACTTCGACCGAAGGTTTAACACCCGCTTTTGCACGTTCATTTGCTAAAAATGGATTGCCTTCGGGCGAAGCCCATTTTGCGGTTGTTAAAAGAAATCCGTCGCCGCTACGCAAAATAAATAATTGCTGTTCAGTTCCCGCACCGAAACTTCTTTCGCCGACTACTTCGCCGCGTTTTCGTTCAAGAATTGCCGAAGCGACGACTTCGCCGGCACCTGATGTTCCCAAATCAATCATTGCGGCAACATTTCCGTCAAAAACCGCTTTGCTTGCATCGGCTTCAAAAGTTTTGATAACTTTATTTTCTCTGCCCAAAACTTTAGCAATCGTGCCGTTTTTAACAAATAAGTTTGCGACTTCAACTGCTTCATTTAAGTTCCCCGTCGCAACTCCACGCAAATCCAAGACGATTTTCTTAATGCCTTTGTCGGCAAATTTCTTGACTTGCTCGCGTATGTCTGCGGCTTCGCCGTTTTCCAAACTGTAAATTTTAATAACGCCGACATCCGTGCCGTCCATTTTTGCTTCGACTTTCGGAATTTGGTAAGCACCGCGTTTAACGATTAATGTTTGCGGTTTTTCGCCTGCCCGCAAAACACGAAATTTCACATCCGTTCCCGCATTGCCGAGAACTAATTGTTCCGCATCGTATAGCGAAATATCACGAGTTGCTTTGTCGCCGATATATTCGATAACATCGCCAGCCGCCAAACCTGCTTTGTCTGCCGGAGAATCTTTGATTACCGAAATAATATAAAGGTAAGAAGAAATCTGCGAAAATTCCGCACCGATTCCGACCTTATTTCCCGCACCTTTATTTGATTGATAGTCCTTAACCTGTGCGGCGGTTAAATATGCAGTGTAGGGATCAAGCCCTTCCGCCAAACCTTTTAATGCACCAAAACGTACCTTTTCCAAATTAGGTTCGTCAACATAATCATTTTGAATATGCTGCAAAACGCTTTCGAATATACGAATTTGAGCTCCCGGATCGTTAATCGGTTGTTGAGCCTGCGTGCTGAAGCCAATTCCCCAAGAACCCATCAGAGTTCCGACAACGGCATATAAAGAAAGTAAAACTGAAACTGAAACGATTATAATTTTGGAACGAAAAGACATTTATTAATCCTCGAATTTTAAGTTTGTCTGGAAAGCGAAAATGTTGAATAATTTACGAACATTTCATTATCCAATATCATTTATTAACGTGCAAGATAAAAATACGACTAATCAAACAGATTTTACAGATATTTCTGATGCTCCGAAAACCGGCAGATTATTATCGCTCGATCTCGGCACAAAAAAAGTCGGCATTGCCGTGTCCGATGAACTCCAGTTTACCGTTCGCGGCGTTGCCGTCATCAAACGCAAAGGCTGGAAAAAGTTTCTCAAAGAAATCATCGCGTATCTTGCCGAATATGATGCCAAAGCTCTCGTCATAGGTTTGCCATACAATTTCGACGGCTCGGAAAGCGAAATGTCCCAAGAAGCCAGAAGAATCGCCCGAAACTTTTCACTTTCAATCGAAGTTCCCGTCTATTTATACGACGAAAGAGTTTCTACTTACCAAGCAAGAGGAAATCTCTGGAAACTCGGCTTAAACAATAAACAAGTTCGGGAAAAATTAGACAGCGAAGCGGCGGCAATAATTTTGCAGGATTTTATTGATGCCGGAAAGCGATTTAACAAAGAATAAATGTTTTTCAAATTTGATCGGGGATTTATAAATTAATGTTAAACCTGATAATTTTTTCTAACCTGCTTACCGGATTTTCAGCCGGACAACTATTGAATAAACTCTCCATAAGGTTCTTCCAAAGGCAAATCCACGACTATCGGGCGGTGATCTGAAATTCGATCACCGTTTGCTTCATAAATTAGCTTCAAAGTTTGTCCAAAGTGGGGTGCAAAACGATATGAACCTCTTTTATCATTATGTTTTTTTAGGTTTGCAGGTTTTACAAATATCCAATCGAGTTTATATTTACCTATAAATTTGATTGGACGTTTAACTTGATAAGTCGTTACAAATCCTTTATCCGCCCGTTGATTTGAGTTTGCCAAATTCTTTTCCTGTTCATTTACCGAACGTCCTTTATCACCGCGAAAATCAAATGCTCCGCCGTCCGCAAAACGGAAGTCTTCGAGTGTGCTGAAAAATTTTCGTGCCGGATTTGGAGAAATGTATGGAATATGTTTAACAGTCGGATCGCCCTGCGTTCTGCCGAAACTTATCGTACCCATTAAAATATCTTCATATAATCCGATACCGAGTGCATATTTGATGCCTCCTTTTATCCAAAATTCGGGATTTCCGAATCGTTTTGTAAGTTCCCTTTGAATAGTGATGGGTTTTAGATTTCTGCCCGAAGTATTCATATCGCCCGCAAGAATTACGGGATGATCTGTTTCTTTTATTCGAGCTAAAATCTCTCTTAGTTGTATAACCCGACCATTTGGTTTTGAACGGTTTTCAAGGTGAGTTGCGGCGATAGTTACACGACCTTTCGGAAATTTTTCGTGAGCAATATCAGCGTAAAGCGTTGTGCGTCCGCCGAGGCGAACTTCCCGCAAACTTTCTTCAAGAAAAACAACTTCGCCGATCTTTCTCTTTCCTTTTTCCAAAATACCCGGACCCGTTTTCTCCGAGTTATACCAATCATAAGGCTGATGTTCAAACGGCACAAGCCGGACATTTTTAAGCGGAAAACGGCTTAAAATTGCAATGCCGTGCAAACCTTTGTATTTTGAAGAATCTACCTTGATTAAGTTTCGAGCCTCATTTTCTTCCTTAGTTTCAATCTTATTTGTCGCTTTACTTATATGAATCGGGCTTAATTCGACAAACTGCACTCCGAAGGCGTAATTCATCCGCAGACTTTTTGCAAGGTCTTTTGTAATATTACGATAACCGGAACGCTTTATCCCCCAATCAATTTCATTCAAAATTATCACATCCGCTTTTTGCAAAATTGCCGCTTCCTTGTAAATCTGCAGTCTTTCTTTACTTCCTTCCGGGAATTTTTCTTTATCGAGCATCATATTAAAGCGATTCATATCTGTAAAAATCGCTTCGATAGCCTCATAATTTAAGCCGCGTTCGATGTTCCAATGAACAACTTTTATGTGTTTGCCAAGTTCCTGAGTTTCTAAAAAAATGTGTGAATCGGAATTTGAGTTTAAATTATCTACAAAAGCAGTCGTAAGCAGACGTTTTAACTTTGCTTCAAGCGGTGAGAAAATGATCCTCTGATTATAAAGTCTATTCAATTCATCATAAGACAAAAGATTATTGCCTTCATCAGACTTTGCTTTAACCCCGGAGAAACCTGCTGTCGAAAGTGAAATTAAAAAGATTATTACCCAAAGGTTTTTAAAAATTTTATTATTTAAACATTTTGATTTTCTCAAATTTACAAGGTCCTCCAAATTTACAATTCAGTTAAAACACACCGATAAGAATACGTATCCAGATATTATTATTTCTTCAAATCCATCATTAAGATTGTATTTTTTGTTTCTTTTGCAACCGCCGATTCTGTAAAAGGAAAAACCAAAGATTTCCCGCTTCGCCAAGATTCAAACTGATCTTTCCAAAACGGCGACTGCGGATCTCCGCTTTGTCCGAGAGGAATTACAAAACGAGTTTCATCCCATTTTCCGGGCTTGGCAATGTGCCGCATCGAAACGGATTGCCCGACATTCGGAGTTTGTGAACTACCGTCAACATTCGTGAATTTCAACGCGAATTGTCCACCGATAAGCGGTGCGGCAGCAAGCGGATGCGAGAATTCGGCATCGCGGAGAATTCCCCATTTCCATGTTGATTTGTCCGCCGTAAGACCTTTTACTTTTGAAAGTTTTTCCGTCAGCGTTGAATCGCAGTATTTTATCAATTCGTCATAACTTGCATATTTTTTCGGCAACCAGAGTTTATCGTTATTCGGAATCGCCCAAGGCAAAATAACTTGTCGAATCTGATAACTGCCGGCGGGTTGATTTTCCAAAGCAATCGCATCGCCAACGCAAGCGTTTATCGAATCGGCAACGGTTGCTCCAACGGAATCCGCCGTCATTCGTCCGTTCCAGTTTTTCAAAATTTCCAAAGTTTCCGCCGTTGCCGCTTTGCGTTTGACAATTTCTTTTGCAAATTCATTAAGCGGAAAATTAAATGTATCAAACTGAATCGCGGCAACATCATCCATCGTGATCTTCGGGTTTGAATTTATCAGTTCAAAAATCCTTTTCGCCCGCCAAGGCGGTGCAAATTGTCTGGTAAGCTGCTGATATTTATAAACAGTTCCAACGATTCGCTGATTTGCCGTAACGATAAAACCGCCCGGTGGATTGTATAAATGCGGCAGTTCGTCAAACGGAATCGTGCCAACCCAATCGCCTTCATTTGTCGAACCATTGTAAGGCAATTCGCCTTCACCAGTTTTTCTTATTGGAATTCGTCCCGCCGCATACCAACCGATATTTCCCTGCACATCAGCGTAAACAAAATTCTGCGTCGCTCCGCCGTAAGTTTTTAGTGCCGTTTTAAAATCTTCCCAATTTTTCGCCCGATTAAGCAAGAAAAACGCATCGAATTCCTGATTTTCAGGATTTCGTGATGTCCATTTCAGAGCAAGTTTTTTGCCGTTAAATTCTTGAAAAATTACACCGTTGTCGGTTTCAACAACTTCCAGAACTTCATCTTCCGTTTCGGGTTTTAACAAATTTTTGCGAACTTTTATAACTTCCTTTCTAATCGTCGGCATTTTCCAACCAGTTGGAGTTTTGTATTCGCCTTTGCCGTTAAATTCCTCATAATACAAATCCTGCACATCCGGTCCGACATTCGTTGCTCCCCAAGCGATTGATTCGTTATGCCCCAAAACAACTCCCGGAACTCCCGGAAACGTAACGCCCGCGACACGCATTGTCGGTGTTGAGAGATTTGTCAGATACCAGATTCCCGGAGCCCTCGCCTCAAGATGCGGATCGTTTGCCAGAATCGGTTTTCCGTCAGCAGTTCGCTTTCCCGAAATCACCCAATTATTACTCGCCGCCAAACCTTCCGCAAAAAACCCGATTCGCTCAAGCGATTTCCGTCTAATTTCTCTCGCTTCCGCAACAATTCCGTTTGTATCAAATTCATTCTGACCAACCGAATTTTTTCCTTTTTCCTTTTTACTTTTTACTTTCTCAGAGTCTTTTTCAAATAAAATTACATCATTCAAAGTAACTTTATTCGTCAAAGCGTCGAATTTTTCCTTCGGAAGTTTTTGCTGTAAATTCAAACGATTCAAGTCTTCAAACCAAGTCGTGCTGAGTGCGTCCGCCAAAATTTTGCCGATAACAATCGTGTCCGTCGGTTCCCATTGCTTCGGTTGATATTGCAAAATCTGAAATTCTATCGGCAAAGATTTTTTATCAAGTGTTGCAATATACGCATTTACACCTCGTGCATAATCTTCTAAAGCCTTATGCAATTCGGGATTCATCTCTTTTATACTTTCTTCGGCAATTTGTGAAAACCCGAATTTCCGCCAGCGTTTGTCTTCTTCCAAAACCTGTTTTCCAAAAAGTTCCGCTAATTCCCCGCGAGCCACTCGACGATACAAATCCATCTGCCAAAGTCTGTCCCGTGCAGTTTCAAAACCTTGTGCAAAATACAGATCCGCTTCGTTTTTTGCCTCAATATAGGGAATCGAACGCGAATCCCGCCGCACGATCACATCTTCTTTCAAGCCCTGCGTTTTTTGAATAACATCGAATTTCGGCGAAGTTTGTGCGTAACAAGCGGTTAATGAAAATGTTAAAATGGAAAATAAAACGAACAATGCTGAATGTTTTTTCATAACAATTAGTTTACGAATAATTTCTTAATATCTAACTTAAATTCAGGGAGGAATTTTGTTTTTAATGTGTATTTTTCTTTATAAGTTTTAGTTTGACGCAAGTTCCCTTTTTTGCGTTGGAAAACGATTATCTCTTTTTCAAACGGATCAACCACCCAATATTCAGGAACTTCATAAATTTCGTAGAGTTCCCGCTTAACCTGCAAATCCCTGCGTGCATTTGCACGTCCGGGCGAAAGAATTTCAATCACAATTTCAGGTGAACCGTAAAATTTTCCGCTTTCTTCATCCAATAATTCTTCGATCTTTTCGTGTGAAATATAAATCAAATCGGGAATTACTCCGTTAAAATCACTAAATATCAAACCAACCGTTCCTAAAACTAAACCAAGTGAATTAACTTTCAAACAATCGAAGAAAGTCATCATTATTCTCGCTGAAACCAATTGATGTATATATCTCGATGAAGTTGAAATAATTATTTCTCCTACAATCAATTCATAACGCAAATTTTCGTCACGCGGCATTTTTTTCAAATAATCATTAGAACTCTTGCAAAAGTAACGTAAATAATGGTAGAGCTATCAATAATATGCTCTACGAAAAACTTGATAAATTGTCCGCCGCTAATTTTAAACGATATTGCGGCGTTGAACGAAAAACTT
>JALZKH010000159.1 GCA_030859345.1 Acidobacteriota bacterium
AAGTTTTTCGTTCAACGCCGCAATATCGTTTAAAATTAGCGGCGGACAATTTATCAAGTTTTTCGTAGAGCATATTATTGATAGCTCTACCATTATTTACGTTACTTTTGCAAGAGTTCTAATAAAATAGCTTTTCCTTTGCAGATTTATGCTTCGCAGTTTGCCGTTTGGGGCATCAGACTTTTTGGCATGCCGACGGTTAGAAAGGGAAATGTGATCGAGATTCTGCCGGAAGGTGCGGTGCAGATAATTGCTCTGGAAGTCGTCGAAGCGTGCAGCGGGATTCGTTCGCTGATGACTTTGATGACGCTGGCTTTAGTCCTTGTTTATTTCACACGCCGAAATGACACGAAATTGCCGTCCGGTTGGTTTGATTTTTTGAAAAATTCGGATTTTTGGCGTGGTGTTATTTTAATGTTTTCGGCGATCCCGATTGCAATTTTAACAAATGCCGGAAGAGTTACGGCGACGGGAGTTTTAACTTATTATTACGGGAAAAAGGCAACCGAAAGTGTTGCACACGATTTGGCGGGTTGGCTTGTTTATTTAGTCGCACTCGTTTTATTAATCGGCTTGAATTTCTTTTTAAGGAAATTCTTAAAGTGGAAAGATGGCGGGGGAGATTTCAAATCTCAAATCTCAAATCTCAAAAAAGAAAACATCCAAAATGAAAATTCATCATTCGTAACTCGTAATTGGCAATTCGTAATTGTTTTAGTTGCAGTTTTATTTGCAGGTGGTTTGTTTATCAATTGGTTTGAAAATCGCGGCGAGGTTGCAGTTGAGCGGAAACCTTTGAGCCAAATTTCATCTGAGCTTGGTAAATGGAAACAGCGTGGGAGCGACATAAAATTTTCGGAAGCTACCGAGAGCGTTCTGGGAACGAGCGCGGACGGTATTTTTACGAACAATCTGCACGGTGTGATTGTCGGCGGCGGCGGAACGATACTTTTTACAGAAGATGCGGGAACGACTTGGAATCCGGCATTTGTTTCCGATAAAGACAAAGCAAAACTAAATTCCGTATTTTTTATCAACAAATCAAATGGTTGGGCAGTCGGTTCAAAAGGAAAAATTTATCAAACCATCAGCGGCGGAAGGTTCTGGCGTTTGCAGGATTCAAAAACAACAAAAACCTTAAACGATATATACTTTTCAAATACTGCCGAAGGCTGGGCGATTGGTGATGACGGCACAATTCTTCATACGACAACAGCGGGGAATGTCTGGAGCGAAGCCGGTTCAGGATCAACTCATAAATTTGAAAAAATCGTGTTTAATGGGAACAAAGGCTGGATTGTCGGTTTCGGCGGAACAATCCTGTCTTACGAAGCGGGAAATCAAGCCTTGACAGAGCGTCCGAAACTTACAAACAGATAGAGGAAATTCCTTATCTTTACTTGACATTTAGGGCTAATTTTTCGTAGCATTGCAATTCGCTATTTCATTTGGGAATAGTTTTGTTTTATTGAAAATGTTTTGAAATTTGGGCATATATGTCAATTGGTAGACAGCCTCCCTTACAAGGAGGAAGTTGGAGGTTCGAGTCCTTCTATGCCCACCAATTTGATTTTGGATTTTAGATTGTGGATTTTGGATTATTGGTGTAAAAATTGTTTTCCAAAATCTAAAATCTAAAATCCAAAATAGAGATGCGGAGTCGTAGTTCAGTTGGTTAGAACGCCAGCCTGTCACGTTGGAGGTCGCGGGTTCGAGTCCCGTCGGCTCCGCCATTAAATTAAAAGTAATTAAGTTTAATTTTCTTAATCACTTTTTTATTTTTTTTGGAGAAATTTGCATCTATTTTTAGGATTTTAACGAATACTATTTTATAAGGGTGTTTATCAATCAGTTTTATTAAAACTATTCTCCTGTTTTTTGTAAAAATAAAGCCGATATTTATTTCGGTTGATTGTTAGATACCTTTATCTTTAATTAAAGAATCAGAGAGGAAAAATTATGAGATTACTATTAACATTAAGTTTGAGTTCGATATTACTATTTATGGTAGGTTGCCCGGCACCTCCGGCAGATACGACGGTGGATAATTCAAATATGAATATGGAAACCAACACTATGGAAAACGCCGACAATACGATGATGGACAATACAAATATGTCCGATGCCAACGGCGAAGCTATGGGCGAGGAAAATCCAATGGTTGGCGGATCACCGATGATGAAAGACAAAAATATCGTTGAAAATGCAAGCAATTCCAAAGATCACACGACCTTGGTTTCTGCTGTTAAAGCTGCCGATTTAGTGGAAACATTAAGCGGTGAAGGTCCGTTTACAGTATTTGCACCGACAAATGCGGCATTTGATAAAGTTGATAAAACAGCTTTAGAAGGTTTGATGAAACCTGAAAGCAAAGACGCATTGGCTGGTATTTTGAAATATCACGTTGTTGCAGGAAAAATGGATTCAAAAACAATTGCCGATGCGATCAAAACCGGCAACGGTAAAGCAGTCTTAAAAACCGTCAACGGTGAAGAATTAACCGCTTCGATGGACGGAGACAAATTAGTTCTGACCGATGCCAAAGGCGGTAAAGCAACCGTTACAACTGCTGATGTTTATCAGTCAAACGGTGTTATTCACGTAGTTGATACAGTTTTAATGCCTAAATAAATCAGGTTTAGAAACAAATTAGAAAATAAAAAGGGATGCGATTTTGATTGTTTCGCATCCCTTTTTATTTTAATTTTCATAATCCTAGTTCATCGGCGTAATTTCACTAACGGATTCGCGTATCATATTTATTGTAAGAGTATGTTTATAAATTACCTCATTATCATCTGACAATATGGATACATCCACAAAATTAACTTCAGGCTCGGCGTAAAATTCAATTGTTGGAAAATGAAAATCTTGAGATTTAGGAGATAAAGGATGTGAAATAGTCATTGTTGCCGATACTTTTCTTTTGACGGATTGCCCATTATCTTCCTTTTTCACTATGAGTGGAACAACTGTTATTAAATACGGTTTTTCTACCCCTGTAAAACAAAGCTCAACTTTGGATGTTTGAGAATTGACTCGGTCTGCTCTGGCAGATAGCAAAAAAAAGTGTTTGATTCCTTTCTCACTAAATCTTTGTTTTAATTTATTTTTGCAATCTTCCAGAAACTCTGATTTTTCTTGACCAAAACAGACTCCCACCATACAACAAATAAACATTAGAGTTAAAAGAGGTTTAATTTTCATAACTTTCTCCGTAAACTGTAAAAAGGTAAAAACAATTAGTTTCTACCTTTTTACAGTTATTTTACAAGTTTGTAAAGTTTTTTATCCTTTTCTCAATTCAGTCAAAACCTGTTTGGCAACGGCTTTTAATGTGTCAAAAACTCCTTCGCCGTTGGTGGCAACTGTTTCAAAGGTCGGTTCACCTTTTTTTTGTAGTTCCGAAGTCAATTCGTCAAACGGAATTACATTCGGCAGATCGCGTTTGTTGAGTTGCAGTACATAGGGAAGTTCCATCAAATTAAAACCCTGCGTTTGCAGATTTTCTTCCAGATTGTAAAGCGATTCAATGTTAGCGTCCATCCGTTCTTCCTGTGAATCGGCGACAAAAACCACGCCGTCAACGCCTTTCAAAATAAGTTTACGCGAGGCATCGTAGTAAACCTGTCCGGGAACTGTATATAAATGAAATCGGGTCTTAAAACCGCGAACCGTACCGAGTTCGAGCGGCATAAAATCGAAAAATAAAGTCCGATCCGTTTCTGTGGCAAGGCTGATTAATTTTCCTTTCGCCTGCGGTGCGGTTGAATCGTAGATGTATTGCAGATTCGTAGTCTTACCGCATAAGCCCGGACCATAATAAACAATTTTGCAGTTAATTTCGCGTGATGCGTAATTTATAAAAGTCATATTCTTATTTTCGATTTTAGAATTTCCACTAGCAGTTTCGTTGTAAGTCGAATCTTATAAAGACTTATAGCCGCAAATTGCAAATGGAAATTAGCTAAAAAGGCTGTCAATATCTTCGTCAGTGATTTCAGCAAAAAATGTAGTATCTTCTAATGTTCTGTTAGCGGATTCGTGAGCTATCTCATCGAGAACTGCGGCAACTTCGTGGCTGGCTTTTTTGGTTCGCAATTTAACCAAACCGAGCGTTGAACGTCCGTCAAAAACTACGACGAGCAGGCTTCTGCCGATGACGCTGATAAAAATGCTTTCGCGTTCTCCTTCGTGAACAACCGACGGGAAAACATCTTCTCCGATCAGTTTTGCCATACTGGTCGTCGCGGCAACATTTCCCGCCGCGAGCGAAGAAAAACTTGTCGTATCCATACCGCCGATCTCACCGTGAAAGGCAATCGGATGACCGTCGCGGTCAACTAAAAATACAACTCTTGCCGCCGCTTCGACACACAGCCGTGCCAGCAGGCTTTTAATTTTATAAAAATGATGTTCTTTGATTATAACAGGCGTTTCTGCCATCGTATTTATTCTCTTACCGGTATTTGGTAAAAAAAGAGGTAGAGTTAAAAAAAATCTTTTATGTTTTTAACTTGTTGAAAAAGCCGAGAAGGCTTCAAGGCGGGTTTGCGAAAAACCGCACCTTTATAATTTAGCATACGATGTGTTTTTTCTTCAAGTGTTTTTTATGTTTAATCTCTGTTAAAAATAACTTTTTTGATTTTTATTCATACAGTTTAGTAACCTTTGGTGCTAGTTGAAAAAGTCACGGAATTGCTTCAAATTTATAGGAGCTAAAACCTGTAAAATAAGGAGTTCAGCCGTGACCACAGAAGATTTTATCATAGAATTGTTTTATCGCAT
>JALZKH010000160.1 GCA_030859345.1 Acidobacteriota bacterium
AAGTTTTTCGTTCAACGCCGCAATATCGTTTAAAATTAGCGGCGGACAATTTATCAAGTTTTTCGTAGAGCATATTATTGATAGCTCTACCATTATTTACGTTACTTTTGCAAGAGTTCTAATAAAAACTCTAACCACTCATTCATTCCATCACCAGTTTTAGATGACAGTTCAAAAATTGTTAGGTAAAATCAAGCTGCCAAGTCAGTTTTGATTTCCCGCAAGATTTCCGAAACTTCGTCTTTCGACTGCAAATGACGCGACAAGACTTTTTCGGTTTTTTCCAAAACATTTCCGGCAAAATAATTCGTCAAATCCTTTCGCAGATTTTGCCCGATATAAAGTTTGAGCAAAGCGTGAAGCGGTAAATCGCGTTTTGCCGCGACTTTTTCAAGCGAAGCCAAAACGTCTTTCGGAATTTTCAATGTAATTTCTTCCGATTCACGCTCACGAAATTTAAGCGTGAAACCTTCTTCCGTAATCATTTCTTCATCAAGATTGTTCATAAAGTTTTCTCTCCCAATTTGCGGATTTACGTGCCGAGATTATTCTGATTTTCTCTCCTCTTTCGACGAAAACTACTAACAAAAGTTTTTCTGAAAAACTATAACCGATTAAAAAATCACGTTTTTCTTCTACGACCGAAGCATCACCGATTTGATAAAACGGATCGAAGAAAACTTCGGCGGCATCTTCAAATCTTACACCGTGCTTATTTAGATTCAAAGCATATTTTTCCGCGTCCCATTCAAATTCAACACCTTCTAATTCATAAACAATGTCCATAAACCAAACATTTATCCTTCTTTTTTCGCAGTTAAATCTGATTTAAGAAACTCTAACCACTCATCCATTCCTTCGCCTGTTTTGGATGACAATTCAAAAATCTTCATTCCGGGACGCACGGATTCTCAACTTTTGTGAGTTATTTCACTAATTTTGGTTTGATCCGGGCTATTTTGCCATCGCTTTGTAAATCCAAGCCGCCGCCGCACCGAAAACAATATGCGAGAAAATCGAAACTGCATTACGTGCCATTGCAAACCACGGGAAAACTGCGGTAAATCCGTAAAAATTGATAAAATAAAGAAGCAGTCCGAAAATTGCACCGATTAAAATCGCTAACCCCAAACTAAAACGCTGTATGATGAAGGCGAGAATTACGGCGAAGATGATTGAAAGTACAAAGTGGATAACCATCGCTACCATTACCGGCATCAGAGCAAAATCTCCGGGCGGCGGCAAAACTTCTTTTCCCATTCCGATAGCGGCGATCATTCGAGGCGGTCCCCAAGGACTTCCGCCGCCGACAAGCGGAACGAGAATCATCTCCAGCATCATAAAAATCGCACCCGCAACAATTCCGGCTATAATTGCTGCTTTCCAGTTAATCGCCGTTGTGTTTACAGTAGTTGTTTCTTCCATTGTTTTTTCTCCTTGTATTATGTGTTTCGAGCAAATTTTTCTTTTTACTATATTTTATTTATCGTCCCTTTTTCTTTAAATACCAATTGTGCCTCTAAATATTCCATCCACTTGTTCATTCCTTCGCCCGTTTTCGATGACAGTTCAAAAATCTTCATTCCGGGACGCACGGAATTTATACTTTGTTTGGCTTTTGCTGAATCGAATTCTACTGCTTCGGCGATGTCGGTTTTGGTGATGACGGCGATGTCTGCGGAGTTGAAAATTGTCGGATATTTTAGCGGTTTGTCTTCGCCTTCGGTTACGCTCATTAAAACGACACGCAATTCTTCGCCGAGATCGTAGCTTGAAGGGCAGACGAGATTGCCGACGTTTTCGATGAACAGGAAATCGAGTTCGTTCAAGTCCCAATCAGATAGTGAATTTCTGACCATTTCGGCTTCGAGATGGCAGACCGTTCCCGTTGTAATTTGTTTGACGGGAGCATCGGCTCTCGCAAGACGTTTAGCATCGTTGTCGGTTGCCAGATCGCCGACGAGTGCGGCGACTCGAAAATCTTTTTTGAGTATTTTTAAAGTCTGTTCTAAAAAAGCCGTTTTGCCCGAACCCGGACTTGAAACAAGACTAACCGTAAAAACTCCCGATTCGCGGAAACTTTCCCGCAATTCTCTGGCTAAAACATCATTTTGTTTTAGAACATTTTTTCTAACTTCGATTAAACGAGGTTCGCTCATTAAATAATCTCCAATGCGGTTACAACCATTTCCTTGCCCTGTAAAATTTCGGGTGTCGCTTGTTCGCAAACTGGACAAAGCATCCTATTTATCGCTTCAAGCGTTCTATCTTCTTTGCAATTTTCGCAACGGACAATGACAGGAATGTCTTCGATCTCAAGCCGTGAACCTTCCAACGAAGTTCCCTGACAAGCGACTTCCCACGAAAAAAGCAAAGCATCTTTGACCACGCCCGAAAGCCGTCCAAGTTTCATATAAATGGCTTCAACCTTTGTGCCGCCGTTTTTTTCGACTTCCTCAGTCGCCATATCTATCATACTCAATGCGATTGAAAGTTCGTGCATAATGGAACGCCGTCATCTTGACGGCAATGAACGCTTCCGAAGCGTTCAAGCAAAGTTTATCATCTTTAAATTTTCACTATAATCTTTAAAGTTTGCCACGTTTGTTTTCGTACTACCGAACTCATTGCCGCCAAGATGGACGGCGTATCGTTTTAAACCTCTGCTCTAATGTCGAATGAAATTTTTACTTCATCTTTAACCTTCAAAGTTCCTCCGAGTGCTTTTGTTTGTTTGATACTAAAATTGCTTTGACTTAATGTAAATTCGCCTTCCGCACGGATTTTACCGTCTTTAATTTCCGCCTCGGCTTCGATTGTTTGCGGGCGTGTTTCGCCGTGAAGCGAAAGGTTGCCGTTGGCGGTTACGGCAAAACGTCCGTTTGAAATTTGTTTTAACGAAATATCTTTGCTGACAAAAGTTATTTCGGGAAATTGCTTTGTTTCCAAAACTTCGCCGTGCATCGTGTTTTCAATTTCCGCCGTGTCCTTTTCGTTCATTTCATCGAGCAAAGAAATCGTTTCCGTCTGAATCATCACGAGCATTGATTCGACTTCCGCATTTCCATCGGCAAACTGAATCTCGCCGCCGTAGCGTGTAACGGCGAAAGTCGGATTATGTCCGACAAATGAAAGCAAACCGGTTGCAAAAGCCTGCACGATAAAACCGCTCTGCCGGGCATCAATTTTGTAACAAGTTCCGAGATTTTTCGTTTCGCTCATTCTATTGCTTTCCTGACAGCGTTTCTGACCAACTCCGTCGTTAAACCGTAAACCAGATGCGAAGAACACGCTCCGGCGTGAACCGAAAACGGATAATCTTCAGCCGATTTCGACAACCCCAAAAGCGGCACAACGCCTTCATCAGCACCGAGCCAGATCAAAAATCCGTAGGGCATTCCCGCACCAATCGTTGCTTTATCAGAAGTCTCCGCCGCTATGCCGTAAACTGCTCCCATCGAAGTGCCGTAAGCATAATGAAACGCCGTGCCTGCAATTTGTTTTTCCCGTAAGGTCAATTCGTGGTCGAAAAGTCCGACCGAAATTGTGTTGGCAAGCCTTTCCGGTGCATCGTCCTCACTGCTTTCTTTGCCTTTTTCTTTCAGCATTTTACCCGCACCGTGATCGGGTGAGCCTTTTTGGAAAGACTGAGCCCCGTGCGAGCGTTTTTCTCCGATGATAAATTTGCTAATAGACTCCTGATAAAGATTCATCGCCAAAGAACCGACCAAACCGCCGACAACGCCCGCAAAAAGTCCTTTCCACGGATTGCTTTCCAAATGCTCCGTGTCATTTCTACTTTTCATCTTTCCCTCCTTTTCAAATTGATGAATTCATAAGATTAAAAAAGCAGTAATGCCATAAAATTCGGATACGTCTTCCCTTTAGTTTTCCATTTTACATTTTTAATTTTGCATTGCCGCTTACATCGTGCTGATTCTGATATACCGCTTGATGTCGGGAATACTAACGATTATAGCCGCCGCCGCCAGTGTCAAAACTGCTCCGCCGACGATTTTCCAAGCCGTATTGCCAACCGAACCGCTGTTATTGTGCCGAATCATTTCCCGGCGGTCATCTCTTCTTCTGACCATTTCTTCATTTGTCATTTTATTTTTACTCCTTATAAAATTATTTGTCCTTTTATATTACTGCACTTTTACTGTTTTCTCCCAAAATTTTATTGATGAGAGATTCGACCGTTTTCACGGCTTCATCAACCGCTAATGCAACGGGTTCGTTCAAACCCATTTTTTCCTCATCGGGATCAAGAATTTCAGGTTCGCACCCGACGAGTAAAATTTTCTTGAACTCCCCGCCCATTGATTTGACCATTGCCAAAACCTTCATCGGATTCATCCCGTGCGGTTCGATCTGCATTTGTCCTGCGTCCAAATTATTGAGTTCGCTCAGATCAGGTTCGATTGTGTAAAGCGTCCCGATCTCGCCTCCGCGTGGCGTGGCATCAACCAAAATCGTTACATCTTCTTTAGCGTCAAGAAGTGTGTAAGCTAAATCCAGCCCGCGAATTCCAAAATCAACCACGCGAACATTTTCGGGCAAATCTCTTTGCATCAACTTCCGTGCGACCTCGCTTCCGAATGCGTCATCGCCTAAAAAAATGTTGCCGAGTCCTGCTATTAAAATTCTTTCGTTTGCCATCAACTTTATTTACTGCCAACTGCCACTGCCTACTGCTACTGATTAACGGGTTCGACTTCTTCAACCGAAAAAAAGAAACGATGTCCGGGCTGTCTGAGCATTCCCAGATCGCGTCCCGGATCGTCTTCAAGCACAACCGCTAATTGAATTCTGTCTTCGTAATCCTGCTCGATTGATTCGATAATTGCTATCTGATTTGCAAGTGCCATATCGAAAATATCCGCATTTTTTTTCTGACGCAAAATAACTCTGTCGCCCTTTTTTATATCCACGCCGCCAACCGAAACTTTTTCCAAAGGCTCGTGATCTTCCAGTAAATGCCAATCTAATTCATTCATTTATCATTTTCCTCTTTTCGGCTTAAATTGCTGGTTCTGCCATGCAGTTTCATCATCATTTCAGGCGACATTGTTTCGGTTCGCTCAAGCATTTGCCGTGTTCGCTCGTCCGCCCCACGCATCTGATGTTTTTCGTCGTCGGTCAAAGTCATAATCCGCAAAGCAAGCATTTCGTCCATCTCAGTTCCGTCAAAATAATTTCCCTCACTTTCAGGTGCGATCTGTGGATAATCGTATAGAATTATCGGCGACGAGAATAGAAATTCGCGTTCGCCTTCATCTCCTACCATAACGGGATATGTTCCAATGTTTTCGCAAGTTTTAGCAACATTCTCAAACTTTTCGGTTGGTTCAAGAAGTGAAACAAACCCGCCGCTTTTCACATTCAAAATCGTATGCGTCGAAACAAACGCCCGCATCAAAGCCTCGTCGCGTGTTTCATCATCTGCAAAATTTCCCTTATTTAAAATGCGAACTGTAACTTTGAATAATTTTTTTGATTTCAATTCAACTTGTTCGGACAAATCTTCAACCGAAACTTCAACCGCACCTTCAATAAATTCATTGCTTCTGACAATAATTCCGCCAACCTTATTTTCTTCATTTTTTAGAATTTCGGTTTCCTGATTTTCCTCAAACGAAAATTTCTGTTCTTTGGTTTTTCCAACCAACTCATTTAACTTAACGGTTTTTATATTAAACTCTCTTTCGACCGCTTCCTGCCAGGATTGGAAAAGCTGTTCGCCGACTTGTAACGCCTGAACTCCTTGAAAATCGGATTCATTAAAATTATCTTTATCAAAACTTTCTTTCGGCTCACGAACTCCACGCATAACCATCTGCAAAAATCGGATTTTTATATCGAGCGTCGTCTTTTCATCGGCTTCTATCAAACATTGCGTCTGCATTTGCCAAGCGTCCGTGCCTTTCTGCATCTCGGAAAATCTCTTCGGATAAACGCCGCCGAAGTTCCAACGCTGTTGATTTTTAATCGCCGACGGACGATACGGATAGAGTATGTAGCCCTCGTAAAGAACTGCGTCGGCAATGCTTTTTACTTTTTCGATGTTCATAAAAAACTTTTGAAGAGATTGCCCGCGAAATACGCGAAAGAACGCGAAAAAAAGAAAAAAATTCTTCTGATTTTTTTTCGCGGCTTTTCGCGTTCTTTCGCGGGCAAAAAATCTTAAACCTCTCTAACTTATTCTAATTCGTAAAACCGCTTGCCTGTTCCTTAATTTCAATTTCTTCTTCAGGCAGCAATTTATCAAGCGTTTGTTCCCACGTCGGGATTCCGTTTTTCGTCTTGAATGCGAGCAAGCGTTCAAAAGTTTCGCGTTCCAGACGCAGCCAATTGCTGTTTGGATAATAGGCTTTCATCATTTCCTGCCAGACGCTTGCGGGCAGTTTGAAATTTGATTCTTTATTCCAAGAGATTTGCGAAATTTGCACCGCTCCGAATTCATTTTGATAAAAAACCGTGCCGCTGAATAAAAACAATAAAGGTATCTCGCCGCCTTCGAGTCCCGCAAAATACTTTGTCGCCGCAATGTTAAAATCGAATGTGCAGTTGACGGGCAGATTAACCGTCGTTTCACCCGTAAATGGTGAAACAACCGTGTCGGCGTGTGTCCAAAGCATTGATTTCAACGTCTTGCCCCAACGCTCGGTTTCGCCGAAAAGGTCGAGCATACGCTTTTTTTCCTCGTCGCTGTAACGCCTGCGAGTCGGTTCGATATTTATCTGACAACGCAAGGCGACGGTTTGAATTACTTCATCTGGATTCGCGTTTTTTACCGCCAACTTAAAATGCAGAAGCGGAGCCGCCGCATAAGGAACGGCTTCGACCGTCTCGACATTAAAATCCAATTCAGGCATTTTTTGCGACCCCTTTGGTTTTTAGCGAAGTTTTCTGCAATTCCGTGAAAAATTTATTGATCTCACGCCACACAAGAGTTCCGCCCGAAAGTCCGCTCCAGTTGGCACGGATCAAACCGACGAGTTCAAAACATTTATCAATCGGAGCGATGTAATATTCGCGTATATCGGCGACTCGATAGACGAGCAAGGCTTCAACATCGGGGTTCATTTCTTCCAATATTGGATTTTCCGCCACGATTTCGCTCCACGAATCCAAAGCCAAAAGCGATTCGGTTGCACCCGCCGGACTCGGATAAAGTGCGACGACTTTTTCTTCGGGCGAACTTTTGAAAAAGAATGCCAGCTGAATCGGAATCGCCAGACTGTTCCATTGAACATCGGTTAATTGAAAATTTTCCAAATAGCGTCCCCGATATGGAACTCGTTTATATTTCGTTTCGCCCTCATTATCAAAAAGGATCGAACACGCCTGACACGCACAAACTAAGCGTCTGGTCGGCGGTTCGATCAGATGCGAATGAATTTCAGGAATCTCCAAATTGCACAATTCGCAATGCTCGACATTCACACGCTGACTCGCAAACCTCTTGAGTGCGGCGAATGGGTTTTTGTTGTTCGAGTTGCCGTTTTCCATTATTGGTTTTGGTCTTTGGTTTTTGGTCTTTGGTTTATAGCCAATGAAATTGGTGATAGCATAAAGCCTAGTGTGAAGCGAAGCGGAACACTAGGTTATTCATAATTAGACATTTAGAGCCGTCGAAGATGGCGACAGACTATTAAATTTTAAATTGCTGTCGCCCGTTATCACGGGCTTTGTCGTCTATATCGGAAATTGACCTAGCTCTCACGAGCTAGGCTTTATGCTTTCGCCCATTATCACGGGCTGAAATCAAAAAAATACAAAGACTGAAAATCATTTTATAAATTTTAAGCAGGCGGCATTACCGGCATATCATCATCAATTTCATCAACCTCATCGGGATTGATTCCGGTTGAATCGCTCATTTCTCGTGAACCGCTCGGACGTTCTCCGCCGCTTTCGTCGTCGCGTTCTTCTTTTTTCTCTTCCGCAGTTTTGTCGCTTGTGTCTTTCGCTTTGTAATTATCATCTAAATCCGGCATTGTTTTTTCTCCTTATGTTTGTAAATAAATTATTGATTGTTTAAGTTGCTGCCGTTGGACATACCAACGGTTCTGATTTCTTCAAACCTTCGATGTGGACGAAACCATTTTCCGAAGTTTTCGTTTCAGTTAGATTTTCGACGAAGATTCTGTTTAAGTCGGGAGCGACTTTATAAACCGCTTCTTCTATCGCATTTTTTAACGTGTCGGCGGAAGACGGGCAACCGTCGCAAGTTCCTTTCAGACGCAAATTCAATGTTCCATTATTCAGGCTCAAAACTTCTACATCGCCGTCGTGTGTTTGCAAAATTGGGCGTGCATCGTCAAGTCCTTTCATCACTCGTTCTTCAAGCGGAACGGGATGCTGTCCATATAAAAGCATTAAACTTGAAACCAATTCATCTTCGCCCAAATTGTCAATTATTTCATAACCTTTGCTCACCTTTTTCGGCAATAACTTCCAACATTCGCTCGATGCCTTTGCCGTGATATTCCATCATCGCCTGCACGAGTTCAACGGCAATCGCCTGTGTTTTCGCATCGCCGATTGTTTCGATTTGGCTGACCAAACTCTCGATTTTTTGTATGCCTTTCAGTTCTTCCATAATTTAATAGGCAGAAACCCGCACGTTAGTAAGGGTGGATTCGGATGTTGAATAACCGTCGTAGTTTTTTCATATAAGCTACTCAATCCGCCCTTACTAACGTGTGAACTTCTGATTATTGCTGCACTCCGAACATTGATGAATGCTTTGTTTCCAGAACTTTTCCGTTGCCGAGATACATATGAACTCCGCACGGCAGACACGGATCGAAACTTCGGACAGCACGCATAATGTCTATGCCTTTGAAATTTTCGGGTCCGTTTTCTTCAAAGATCGGCGTGTTCATCACGGCATCTTCATAAGGTCCGGGCGTTCCGTATATGTCGCGTGGACTTGCATTCCAGGGTGTCGGCGGATACGGATGATAATTCGCAATTTTGCCGTCGCGGATGACCATGTGATGCGAAAGGACTCCGCGAACCGCTTCGTGGAAACCGCAGCCGATGGCGTTGTCCGGCACTTCAAAAGGCGTAAACGTATCGGTGCGTCCGGCGTGCAGTTCTTCGAGTGCTTTTTCGACAAAATGCAGAGCCGATGCCGCCGCATACGCTTGGAAATATGTTCTTGCACGGTCGCGTTCCAGAGCGTTTGACCATTTCGGAATTTTCCATTCAAATTCGACTTCGGGTTTCAAAGCCGTTTTCGGCAGGTAGATTTTTACGCTGTGTCCGGTTGCTTTAACGTAGCCGAAATCAACTTTTCCGGCGAGTGCGGTTGACCAAAAACGTGCCAGCGGACCGCCGCCCGTGTCGAGTGCGAGATACTTCGAGCCGTCGCCTTCTTCGCCTTCGTGATACCAACGCGGCGACATAACCCACGTATAATTGTTATCGAAATCGCGTTTTTGCGGCTTCGGAACGGTCGTTTGATTCCACGGATGGCGTTTGTCAACCGGATTTCCCAAAGGATCGTTTTTGACGAACATTTCCGATTCGTCCCAATCTTCATAATATGAGCTTCCAAGCAGGATGCGAATGTTCAGATTGATGTCCACGAGATCATGCGTAACGGCTTTTCCGTCAACGATGATGCCGGGCGTTACGAACATCTTTTTGCCCCAATCGCTCATATTCTCGTATTTATAATCGCAATGGTCTGGATCATTAAACGAACCCCAACAGCCGAGCAAAATTCTGCGTCTGCCGACTTCTTCGTAACCCGGAAGTGCTTCGTAAAAGAAATCGAAAAGATCGTCGTGAAGCGGCACGACTTTTTTCATAAATTCGACATACTGCATCAGACGAACCAGATAATCGGTAAAAAGTTGAACCGTCGGAACAGTTCCGACTCCGCCCGGATAGAGCGTCGAAGGATGCACGTGGCGACCTTCCATCAGGCAGAACATCTCCCGCGTTACGCGACTCATATGCAGAGTTTCGCGGTAAAACTCGCCCGTGAACGGATTCAGAGCCGTCATTATATCGGAAATTTTCTTGTAGCCGTGATCTTCGGCGTGCGGGCAATCGGTCTGTTTCGCTTTTTCCCAAACACTCGGATTTGTTTCTTTAACCAAATTTTCGCAGAAATCCACGCCGACCAGATTATCCTGATAGATACAGTGGTCGAACATATATTCCGCCGCTTCGCCTAAATTGACGATCCATTCCGCCATCGCCGGAGGACGAACACCGAACGCCATATTTTGTGCGTAGCAGGCACAAGTTGCGTGGTTGTCGCCGCAGATTCCGCAGATTCTCGATGTTATAAAATGTGCATCACGCGGGTCTTTCCCTTTCATAAAGATCGAGTAACCGCGAAAGATCGAAGAAGTGCTGTAACATTCGGCGACTTCTCTGTTGTTAAAATCAATTTTCGTGTAAATTCCCAAAGAACCAACAATTCTTGTGATCGGGTCCCAATTCATATCAACCAGCGTTTTCTTGCCGGTCGGCGTTTTTGTAGCTGTTTGTGTTTCCATTTTTCTCGATTACTCCTTTAATCTCGATTACTCCTTTAATAATGTTTCGGCTCGTAGCCCGTTGTCAGTTCGTTGCGATTATGCCGCCAACTCGGTTCTTTGTTGACCGTGTTATTTGTAATACTGCGAAGTTTACGAATTACTCCGCCGTAAATTCCGATAGCGGCGGAAGAAATCGTCGCTCCCGGCGGCTCATCCATAAACGGCATAAATTTATCTGGAAAGCCCGGCATTGTGCAGCCGATACAAATTCCGCCGACATTCGGACATCCGCCGATGCCAGCCATCCAACCACGTTTCGGGACGTTGCAATTTACAACCGGACCCCAACAGCCGAGTTTGACGATACATTTTGACGAATTATAATCTTCCGCAAAATCGCCTTGCTCATAATAACCGGCACGATCACAACCTTCGTGAACCGTCTTGCCGAAAAGCCACGTCGGACGAAGCTGCTCGTCAAGCGGAATCATCGGAGCAAGCCCGGCAACCTGATAAAGCAGATAAAGAAGCGTTTCCATAAAATTGTCAGGCTGAACCGGACAACCCGGAACATTGACAATCGGAAGTCCGGCACTCGATTTCCAATCCCAACCGAGATAATCAGCCAAACCCATCGCTCCCGTCGGATTGCCTTCCATCGCGTGAATCCCGCCGTAAGTCGCACAAGTCCCCGCACCGACAACCGCCAAAGCCTTCGGAGCAAGCCTGTCAATCCATTCATTCGTAGTTATCGGCTGTCCGCTCATCGCGTCCGTGCCAAGTGCCGCCCAATAACCATCGCCGCTTAAATTCTCATTCGGGATCGAACCCTCGATCACCAACACAAACGGATCAAGTTCGCCCTGTTCCGCCTGATACCAATACTTCATAAAATCATCGCCGACCTCAGGAGCTAAAACCGGATTGTGCAGATGCACTTTCGGTAATCCGGGAATTGCTCCCAAAATCACATCTTCAATACTCGGCTGTGTCGCCGCCGTAACGGAAATCGTGTCGCCGTCGCAACTCAAACCTGCGGTTATCCAAAGAATGTGAATATCACTTACCGCCGGTGCTTTCTGTGTTTTTCGACCATACGGAATTTCTTCTGCCATCTTTTTCCTCCTTGTAAAATTCCAAACCTTTTTGGCAATAAAACTATTTTCAATTAAAACTTAGATTGTTAAGAACTTCTATTATTTAATATTTTGAGAAAAATTGATATTCGCAAATCTACGTAATTTTTTTGGAAAGACTACGTATTTTTTATAAATTTTGAGATTTTCTTACAAATGATAAGTATTTGATAAATCAATAATTTAATCTACGGAAATTATTCCACGCCGAATTGCATAGCGTGTCAGGTCGGCTTGATTGTGGATGTCGAGTTTGTTCATTAAATTTGAACGGGGAGTTTCTGCTGTGCGGACGCTGATGCCTAAACGCTTGGCAATTTCATTATTCGTTAAGCCTTCCGCTGACAGATGAAAAACTTCTCTTTCTCGTGTGGTCAGCGTTTCGTATTTGTCGGTTGTTCCGGCTTTATTCATCTGCTCGTAAATCTCGATAGCACGGTCGGCAAGCGAAGGACTTAAATAACGATGTCCTTGATTTACTTCGCGGATGGCATGAATGAGTTCGTCCGAGCCTTCATCTTTGAGAACGTATCCCGAAACTCCGTTTGAAAGTGCTTCCAAAACAAAACCTTCATCGTCATACATCGAAAGGACAATTATTTTAGTATCGGGATTTTGTTTATTGAGTTGCCGGGCGACTTCCAAACCGTTGATGCCGGGCATCATCAAATCCAACACGAGAACATCCGGGTTGAGCTTATTTACCAAATCAAGAGTTTTAAGCCCGTCGCCCGTTTTGCCGATGATGTCAAAATCAGGCTCGGCATTTAAAAGGGCGTGAAGACCTTCGATGACGATGCGGTGGTCGTCTGCCAAAACAATTGATGTATTTGTATTTTTCATTTTATGTTTCACCCAATTTTATCGTTAATTTCAGATTTTTTTTCAAGACTCCATTCGGCTGTCAGACGGGTTTTCTCCGAATTCGATTCGATCTTAAAATCTCCGCCTAAAAGCAAAGCTCTTTCCCGCATTCCCGTTAAACCACTTGATTCGCCGTCTGAAAGTGCGGCTTCAACATCAAAACCTTTTCCTTTATCTTCAATCTCGATTGTCAGATTTTTTTTGTTCACCCAAATCTGCACTTTTGCTTCTTTCGCTCCCGAATGCCGTGCGATATTTGTCAGAGCTTCCTGCACGATGCGAAAAGCCGCCGTTTCGAGTTCCGGTCTGAAGCGTTTGTCTTTAAGTCCGCTTTGCGAAAAATCAACTTCGATTTCTGTCTGCGAAGTATATGATCGAAAATGCCGCAATAAAGCAGGCAGTAATCCCAAATGGTCAAGTGTTGCAGGACGCAGATCAAGCGATATTTCCCGCGTCCGTGTGATGAGTTCATTGACTAATACTTGTGCTTCATCGAGCCGTCCGCGTGCTTCTTTTGCCGGAAGACGTGCGAGCATTTCGAGTTTTAATCTAAAAGAATTCCCCGTCTGCTTGCAGCGTGGGTTTCCTTATTAGCCCTGAAAGGGCGACAGTTCTTTGTTCTTAGAAAATTCGTGGTAGTCGGTGCTTTGACCGACTAATTTTCGGGCG
>JALZKH010000079.1 GCA_030859345.1 Acidobacteriota bacterium
AAACAGAAATGATAAAAATATCTTGTTCCATAGTGTTTTCTCCTAAAATTAGTTTTTTGGTAAAACCATTTTACAAGAGTTAACTCTATGGAACACTTCTCAACTTAAGTCGCACACAAGGTATTTAATAAATGCAATTGCAACACTTTAGTTAATATTTATTGAAAATAATTCTTTTAGTTCGATAAATCGAAGTATTTGATAATTCAAGAGCTTACAACGGATATTTGCCAGTATTTCAATGTTTACAATAATTTAGAGTCCAGTCGCAAGTAAAAAAACGTGATTTGATTTGAAAAAAGTGTTAGAATTATTTAGTTAAACCTTTATATAAATCAGAGATTACTGAATAAACAGAGTATCGCCTGCTAAAAGAGTAAGGAATTAACCGATGTTAAGTTTGCCTGAAGAAAACGAATGCGGATGTGCTGACGTGATCTCGAATGAGATCATTGAATGTATCTGTCCCGCGACGGGTTTGGTGCAGATCATCGGACGGAAGTATGCTTTGCGATTGCTCAGTCTTATCGGTGATTTTGAGAACATACGTTTTAATGACATCAAGGCGGCGATGGATGATATGAGTTCTTCGACGCTTTCGATCAGGCTGGCGGAACTGGAACGTGCCGCTTTGATAAAACGGCTGACCTTTTCCGAAACGCCGCCGCGAGTTGAATACAGATTGACGGAAGAGGGCAGGGAACTTCGGAAGAATCTTTTTTCACTGTCGAAATATGCGTCCCGAAAATCGCAAGCTTCAGGCAATACTGCCGGGTAATCATTTATCTTTATTCTGAAGATAGATTTTTTTCAACTATAAGTTTCAGGCTTTTTTGTTAATAGATAGTGGAGGAGAAATAAATGGATTCGATTACAATTTGGACATATTCATTAATTGCCGGAGGAGTTGTGATTCTAATTGTCGCGGCACTTCTTATCTTAATAATATTAGCCGCCCGCAGTATTGACCATCACGCCAAGGAAATCTGGCTTGCCGGGAAAAACATCGCCGGAAATACAGTTTCGATTTGGATGCTAAAAGATACTAACGAAACCGCCGGAGAGATTTTACAAACAGCAGGAGATATTGCTGGAACCGCCAATAAAATCAACCAAAAATTAGATTTACTCGGGCAAGCCGTGGGACAAGCTGTTAAAAAAGGAGGCAATTAAGTTATGGAATTACTAACCTGGTTGACTGTTGGGTATTTGGTCATACTGGTTTTGACGCTGGCTATCGGCTTGATTCTTATTTTAGTAACACTTCGAAGTGTCGGAACTAAACTCGGACAAATCGCCGACGGGTTGAAAGTTGTTGAAACGCAAACTGCTCCGCTTAATGCCGGTGTTGAACAATTGAATGAATCGCTCGGCGGTTTAGCAGGTGGTTTGCAAACGGCAAAATCGAGTTTTGTTTTGGCGAACAAACATCTTGTCTAAGCGACGCTCACTGAAGGTGATTTCATTCTTTTTAAAAATTTAAGAGGTTAAATATGTATTTAGCATTTCTAATTGAACTTACTCCCGAAATGTCGGAAACCATTCAAATCGTTTGGTGGATCGGCTTGGTTGCGGCTCTGGTTTTGACTTTGATTGATGTTTTGCTGTTGGTCAGAGTTATAAAAGCCGCCAAGCAAATTGAGGGTTTGGCGGATAGAACTCTGCCGGCGGCGGTCGGAATTGTCAAAAATACTGAAGCCTTGAAGAATCTGGCGGCGACCAATCAGGTGGCAACCGCTTTGATCGAAAAGGCTCTGCCGATTGTTAAAGTTGCCGAATCAATTGAAAAAAAAATCGCCGCTGTTTCGCTTTATTTCGCCGGGAGGAAAGGATAATGAACACGGTTTTGCTTTTGACAATTTTAACTATCGCGGCGGCGGCTGTTTTGCTTATTGCTCTCGGCATCGGTCTGTATTTTATCGCTTTGGCTTTGGAAGGTATCAGTTCGAGTCTTGATAAAATTGCCTACGGCGTACGGGCGATTGAAACCGAAACTTCACCTCTGCCGGAATGTATTGACGGCATTAACGGTTCGCTTTCTCCGGTTGTCGGGGGATTTGAAGCGGTCGGCGAAAGTCTGACGAGTGCGGACGCACATCTGGGAAATGTCGCCGGGGCTTTGGGAATTAAATAAGGAAAGGGTTAAAAAAATAATTTTATGAAAATAGGAATTAGCGGAAAAGGCGGTTCGGGGAAAACGACGATTTCGGCGACGCTCGCAAGAGTTTTTGCCAAAAAGGGAATTCCGGTCTTAGCGATTGACGGCGATCCGAATCCGAATCTCGGAATGGCTCTCGGGTTGGATGCACAAACGCTTGAAGAAATTCATTCGATCCCGCGAAGCATCACCGAAAGAGTCGAAGATGCGGACGGCAAAATGAAACTCGTTTTAAAGGATTCGGTTGAAAACATTAAAGCTCTGCACGGAATTCCCGCACCGGACGGAATACGTCTCTTGGTCGGCACAAAGGTTCAAACTCCCGGCGGAGGCTGACTTTGCTCGGCACATGCTACCGTGCGTAGCATTATGGGAGAGATCGTTTCGGAATCGGATGACATTACCGTAATGGATATGGAAGCATCTCTGGAACACTTGAGTCGGGGAACGGTTCGCCACGTTGATGTTTTGCTGATCGTTACCGAACCTTATTATCGTTCGCTGGAAACCGCCCGACGGACGCTGCCTCTGGCACGCGGGCTTGGAATTAATCATATTTACGCCGTCGTAAATAAATATCGAACCAAGGAAGACGAAAAGGCTGTAACGGAATTTTGCAAAAATAATGATCTGGAGATCATCGCTAAAATCCCGTTTGATGAAAATGTTACGCAAGCCGATCTGGAAGGTAAATCTTTGTATGATTTTAATCCCGAATCGCCGGTCGTCAAGGAAGTTGAAAAACTTGCGGCGGAATTGCCTGAGCGTGTACCTTTGAATAATTCCTCGGCGAGTAAATTTTTGTCCAAACCGAATTGCTAAAACAAGGAGATGGCATGATGAAATAAACGGTGGCAGTTATACTCTGATGTTGAAGAAGCATTGGAGTAGAGAAAGTTAGAAGCTGAATTTTTTTCTGTGGCATTTGACCACGTCAAGGAGCTTAACTCCAATCCCGCTCTAACCGAACCGCCACCATGAGGCTTTGACCTCGGATAGGAGTATGGCATAAGTGCCGCCGTTAAATCTATTCCAAAAGCGGAATTCACAAGAAAAAACAACTTTTGGAGGAAAAGACAGATGAGATTTATCGGAGTGGATTTACATACGACACAAATTACGGTTTGTTATTTGAAAACGGTTCACGAATATCGGTTTGAGATATATCAGTTGAGCGAGATCAAAAAGTTTCTTGATGAGTTGAGGGAAACTGACGAGATCGCCGTGGAAGCGACGGGCAATACGCGATGGTTTTGTGAGCAAGTTAAGAAAAAGATTGGACGAGTGGTGATCGTCAATCCGCGGGAATTTGAAGTAACGAAGAAGTCGGTTAAGAAAACGGACAAACGCGATGCTTTGAATTTGGCGAAGTTTCTGGCGGTGGATATGTTGCCGGAAGTGCGTAGCAAGAGTGAGGAAGCCGAAACGGTGCAGCGATTGAATGAAACTCGGACGAAGTTGGTCAGATTGAAAACCTGTCTGATGAATAAGATACACGCATTGGCGGTGTCGCGTGGGCGGAAGTTAAAACGCGAATCGCTCTCGTCGAAGAAAGGATTGCAGAAGATATTTGCTCAAGAGTGGACGGAAATAGAAAAGCTGGAGTTGGAGATCATCGTCGAGCAGATCGAGGCATTGAATAAAAGCATCAAGCGGCTGGATGCGGCATTGGAAGAAGCAAGCAGGAAATTGAAAGGCTTTGACAATTTGATCACGATGACGGGAATCGGAGCGAGAAGTGCGGGAGTTCTGCTGGCGGTGATCGGAGATGTCAATGATTTTTCCGATGAAAAGAAACTGGTATCGTATTTCGGGATCGTGCCGAAGGTAAAGAATTCAAATGAGAAGGTGCAGACGGGCAAGATCACGAAGAGAGGAAGCAAAACGGGACGGACAACATTGGTGCAATGCACGTTGGTAGCGATCAGATACAACGAGTATTTAAGAACATATTACGAGCGAATGAAGGCAAGACGCGGACACGGCAAAGCGAAAATAGCAACCGCCCGCAAGTATTTAGGAATAATCTACAACACTCTGAAAAATGAATGGGTGTTTGAAGATTTCAACAATTTTGTATTAGCAGAGTGAAAAACTTTGCTTTTGGAGTAGAAATTCATCATAGGAGATCAATATGTTAGACGACCCGAAAATACTTAATGCAGATGCAAGACAAGATGATGTCTCGGATGAAATCAGGGAGGAAACCGAACCGAGAGAATTATCATTCGGACCTTTGACCAAAGTCCACGTTTTCTGGCTCGCCGGAATGAGCTGCGACGGCTGCACGGTTGCCGTTGCGGGAGCAACCAATCCCCCGCTTGAAAATTTGCTGACCGGCACGGTTACGGGAGTGCCGCAGGTTGTTTTGTATCATCCGGTTCTATCAATTGAAGCGGGCAAGGAATTCGTTGAAAATTTTTATAAAGCCGAACGCGGCGAACTCGATGCACCGTATGTCATCTGCTACGAAGGTTCGATTGCCGACGAACGCATTGCAGCGGCAACGGGCGGTTACTGGGCGGCTTTGGGATCGGAGCATCTCGGCGGCGACAAGCATCGTCCGATCCCGACAACCGAATGGCTCAAGCGTCTGGCACCGGGAGCGGCAGCCGTTATTGCCGTCGGAACTTGTGCAACGTGGGGCGGAATTCCCGCGGCGGCAGGAAATCCGACGAACTCGATGAGCGTGATGGATTTCTTAGGCAAAAATTATCGCGGCACAGCCGGTTTGCCGGTTATAAACATTCCGGGTTGTTCGCCCATCGGCGATAATTTTACCGAAACTGTAGCGATGATTTTGTTATTTCTGCAAGGCATCGGACCGCTTCCCGAATTTGACGAACTAGGTCGCCCGGCGTGGCTCTTTAGTGACACGGTGCATACCAAATGCGTCCGCGGCGGATATTACGAAGAAGGGACTTTTGCCGAGAAATACGGCGATAAAGAATGTTTAGTCGAAGTTGGTTGCTGGGGTCCGGTTGTCCAGTGCAACATCACTTCACGCGGTGCGATCAATCATATGGGCGGTTGTATGAATACGGGCGGCGTATGTATCGGCTGCACGATGCCCGGTTTCCCGGACAAATTCGCACCATTTTATAAAACACCGCCGGGTTCGAATGTTTCTACCAATATAGCCCGCAGTTACGGAGCAGTTGTCCGACGTTTGAGGCGAATGACAATGAGTTATCAAAATAAAGAACCACGTTGGGAGCAAACCGGAAAAGTTCCGAGCGGTTGGGCAGCAGCCGAAGAACCTTCTGTAGTAAATCGGGCAATTCATTATCTCTATCAAAAATTGCAGTATAGCGGCTCGGTTAGACCCGGAGATTATGTAGTAAAAGGCTCGGCTAAAGCAAAAGGCATAGACACGCCGGAAGTTTAGAAAATTCTCTAAAGAGAGTAAAATTTTAACTAATTTCAATATCTGACAACAAAAAATTATGTGCTTTAAAAATCTACCGATTGAATTCGACGAGCAGGGAAAGGCTTTTCTAAAAGGCGGTGTCCGCGATCCGTATTCGACCAAAAATGCGATCACTTCGGTGGGCGAGGTCAAGCAAATGCCGTACGACACGGTGCGTGAACTTCTGGCTCGCAACGGGTATGTTCAAAATGTGGATTTCGATCCCGTCACACGGGTTGCCGGAGCTTTGGCATTTCACGGCGTAGCTGATTTGGAAAACCGCAAATTTATCGAAGCCCGCTCGATGGCGACGCTTTTTCGCGGTTATGAACTTATAATGCAGGGACGCGACCCGCGTGATGCGATCTTTATCACAAGCCGTGCGTGCGGTGTTTGCGGCGGAGTTCATTCTTCCTGTGCCGCACTCGGAATCGAGATGGCTTTCGGCATTACGCCGCCGCCGCTCGGCATTATCGTGCGAAATTTAATGCTCTCGCTCGAATTTTTATACGATAATCCGCTTCATCTGTTTTTGCTTGCCGGACCCGATTATTCGCAACTTATCGTTGAAGCGACAACTCCGAGTTTGTGGGCAAAAGCGAAAAAAACAGCCGCTCCGAATGCCGAACATCACGGTTATGAAACGATCGGCGAATTGATGACCGATATGAATCCACTTTCAGGCGGTTTATATCTCGAAGCATTACATATGACACGGGTTGCACGCGAGGCTTATGTCGTTATCGGCGGAAAATATCCACATCCCGAAACGCTCGTTCCGGGCGGAGTCAGCACGACCGTTACTTTACAGACCTTTAATGAAATATACACACGACTTCATCAATTTTTTGATTACTCGAAAAAGGTAGTTACAATTTGGGATGATCTGACGGACTTTTTCTACGAAGCTGACCCAATGTATAAACAAAACGGAATGCGTGCGGCGAATATGGTTGACTTGGGAATCTGGGATGATCCCGACACTTACGATTCAACTTACAAAAACTGCAACGAGTGGGGCAATCAGCGTTGGTCAACGCCCGGTGCGGTTATCGGCGGCGAACTCGTTACGACCGATCTGCAAAGCATAAACTTAGGAATCGAAGAATTTATTGACCATTCGTTTTATGAACAATGGTCGGACGGAAATGGAAACGGTAAACCCATAAATTATCCAAACGATCCGAACGGAGCACCGCTTTCGCCCTTTCATCCATGGAATAAGGAAACTCTGCCGAGACCTTCGGGACAAAACTGGCGTGAAAAATATACGTGGGCGACCAGCCCTCGTTGGGACAGACAGGTTTTTGAAGCCGGTTCTTACGCCCGCGTTTGGAATACCGCCGCCGCACAGAAGATTCGCCCGAATCCATTTATCGAATCAACTGGCACAAGTTTGAAAATGCGTCTGCCTAAGGGAGCAAAACCGGAAATGAGTATCGAATGGAAGATTCCTGAGGTTTGGAACACCTTCGAGCGAAACAAAGCACGGGCTTACGGCGTTGCGTTCACGGCACTCGTTGCAATGAACGATTGGATGAAAGGTCTCGACCTTCTAAAACAAGGCAAAACAGCCGTCAGCACCGAATTTGAAATCCCGAAAACCAACCGCATCGGAGTCGGTTTCTGGGGAGCCGGACGCGGTTTTCTATCCCATCATATGGAACTTGATAAAGGTCTTGTTACAAATTATCAAATCGTTACACCTTCGACCATCAACGCTTCGCCGATGGATGCCTGGGACAAACACGGACCTTATGAGGAAGCCGTTCTTAATACACCGATCCTCGAAGAGTTCGACAAGGAAGAAGACTACAAAGGCATTGATCTCTTGCGAACCTTGCGGAGTTTCGATCCGTGTATGCCCTGCACAACACACATCTACGCGGGAGAACACAAGGTTGTCAGAGAAATAAACACTTGTGCCTGCGGAGTTGACGGGTAAATTTTGTAGGAAATTGTAAGCCTTTTTTAACGCCAAGACATAATTTCGTAAACAAATTTATGTCTTGGTATTTTATTAGAGTAAAATAAATATTTGTGAAAGTTTTAATCGCCGGAGTCGGACATCCAAATTTGAAAGATCTGTCATTCGGTCAGGTTTTGCTGCCCTTTTTAGAAAAGCAAAAATGGACGAAGGGGTTCGATCTCGAAAATCTGAGTTTTGGGGCGATTGCGGTTTTGCAGTGGTTTCAGGACTATCCCGGAAAATATGACCGCGTGATTTTCGTATCAGCGGCGGAACGCAAGGGACGCAGACCCGGAACTCTGGATGTTTACAAATGGGATTTTGCACCGCTTGACGAAGAAGTTGTGCAGGAATGCGTAGCGGAATCGGTTACGGGAATTATCAGTCTTGATAATCTGATGCAGATTCTGCAATTTTTTGAAGTTTTGCCGCCCGAGGTTTTTGTTTTAGACCTTGAACCCGTTGACTCGGAAATCGGTTTTGAATGCAGTCCCGAAATTACCAAAAGATTTGATGAATTTTCCGAAATTATTAAAGAAAAGGCGTTTGTAAATTAGAAACAGAATATGAGTGAAACAACAACCGAAATTGAAGAGGAAACAACCGCTTTCGATCAGTTGAATATTCTGCTCGAATCAATTGAACAACACCCGGAAGAAGCGGTTCGCAATCACGTCCGGGCGTTGGTTTATACTTTGCTTGATCTGCATCATGGAGCGTTGCAGAGGATCGTCGAGATAGTTTCCGCCCAGCCGGAAGGCGAAAGGATTTTGGAAGAAATGGGCGGCGATGAGCTTGTGCAGGCGGTTTTGATGGTTCACGATCTGATGGCTCAACCGCTCGAAACCCGCATCGAAAATGCACTTGAGATCGCCCGCGAACAATTGAAAATGTATGGTGCTGATGTCGAACTCGTCGAAGTAAAAAACGGGGTCGCCCGTCTGAAACTTATCGGAAGTGCCGCGACTGTAAATGTTTCGTCCGCAATGCTCAAAGGCGAGATCGAACAGGCTTTGCACGAAAATACGCCCGATCTGCTCAATGTCGAATATGAAGATCTGATCGCTCCGCCAAAACCGCCCGCCAAATTAGTGCAGATTCAATCGCTCAAAACCGCTCCGACCAATTTGCAGTCAAAACATCTGATGCCGATAATCCGTACCGACGAGATTCCCGAAAACGATCTGCGAGTGGTAGAATTAGAAGAAATAAATTTGCTTTTGTGCAACATTGCGGGAACGATCTACGCTTTTCAAAACGCCTGTCCGAAGGGCGGCGAGTCGCTTGAGAAAAGTTTTTTAGAAGGACATATTTTGCATTGTCCGTGTCATGGCTTCCAATTCGACGTGCGGCAAAACGGGCGATGTATGGACAATGCCGATCTGAATCTTGAAACGCTTCCGTCGAAAGTGGAAAATGGAGTTGTCAGAGTCGCTTTGTCGTTGGAGGGATAAACAAAATGCAGGAAAAACCGACCGAATTAATTGAAACCGAAGAAAAGCCGTCTATTTTCTGGCAGGATGAGATTTTGCAGGTAATGTATTGGATGCGTGGCGAAGGCTTCGGCGAACAGATCACCGTCGCCCAATTACAGAAATTTCTCGACGCGTCCGACGAAACATTTGCCGTTAATTTATCGGCACTTGAGAAAAAGAATCTGGTAGATTTTAACTTTTCGGATACTTACGAGCTAACCGAAACAGGCGTGATCGAAGGCGGCAGACGTTTTGCCGACGAGTTTGAGGGAATGACGAATCAAGGACATTACGAATGCAACGATCCAAACTGCGATTGCAAAAGCGGTGAGCCGTGCCTTATCGCTGAACACAATCATCAACATTAACCGTTCAATTCAGAATTAAAATGAAAAAGCTCATATTTTGCTTCATTTTCATTACTGCTGTTTTGTCCGTTCCTGCACAAAACGGAAAAATAATAAACGACGAAATCCACGCCGTTACGCTTGAAGAAAATCTGATCGGCGATTCGTCCAAACGGAGCATTTTGGTTTACCTACCGCCGGATTACGAAAAACAAACCGAAAAACGCTATCCGTCAGTTTATCTTCTACACGATTTTACGCCCGCCGCCAATAAAACCTGGATAATTGAAAATGAAGGTTTGCGGATGAACATCCGTACGATGATGGATAAACTGATTGCCGAACAAAAGGTTCATCCGATGATTCTCGTAATGCCCGATGCAAGCAACAAATTCGGCGGAAGTTTTTACACCGATTCGATCACAACGGGGAATTGGGAAGATTTTATCACGCGGGAATTGGTTGAATTTATTGACAAAAAATACCGGACAATTCCGAATGCGTCGAGTCGCGGAATTACGGGACATTCGATGGGCGGTTATGGAGCAATAAAACTGGCGATGAAAAATCCCGATGTTTACGGAGCGATTTATGCGACAAGTCCGTGCTGTCTGGATGATTATCCAAATCTAAATTCGCCGGATGCTTTTATGCTGGAAGCATCCAAAATTAAATCGTGGAAAGATGTTGAAAATACCGGATTCTTTGCCCGCACCTTTCTTGCCTCAGCCGCCGCATTTTCACCAAATCCTGCGAAACCGCCATTTTATGCGGATTTTCCCGTCAAAAAAAAAGGTGAATCCGATGCGTCTGCCGAAAACGCACAGGCTCGCTGGTTGGCAAACACGCCGATGTGGATGGTTGATCAATATCGTGTGAATTTGATAAAATTTCGCAGTATCGCCTTTGATGTCGGGACAAAAGAGGAGCTTTTAAAATCTATCCGGGGGTTTTCCGATAAACTCAAACTCAACAAAATCAAGCATAGTTTTGAAGAATTTGAAGGCGATCATATTGATAAAACGGCGGAACGCATCGAAACGCGGATAATGCCGTTTTTTTCGCAAACGCTTGAGTTTTCTACAAAAGAGTTAAATAACAAATTGAAATAGCCCGGTAATTCCATAGTCTTCTCAGAACTTTATGACTTCAGAAATCAAAAGAGTGTTGGCAGTCGGGGCACATCCTGACGATGTGGAAATTATGTGTTCCGGCACTCTGTTTGCACTTCGCGGGATTGGCTATGAAATTCACGTCGCGTCGCTGACGCTGGGCGATTGCGGCTCGACCGAGTTTTCTGCCGAAGAAATAAGCCGTATTCGTTATACGGAAGCACAAAAGGCTTGTGAAGTTTTGGGGGCGACATATCATCACGCGGGATTTAGCGACTTATGTATCTTTAACGATGATAAATCCAATCGCCGCGTAACGAAGTTTTTGCGAGAGATAAATCCTTGGATTGTTATTACGCATCCGCCGCAGGATTATTTGTCAGATCACGAAACGACCAGCCTTCTTGTCCGTAACGCCTGTTTTTATGCTTCGATACCAAATTATGAAACAAAAAACTTAATACCTTCTGCACATACTTTCGCCATACCTTATCTTTACTATGCCCAGCCGATAGAGAATATTGACCTTTTCGGCAAGAAAATCACGCCTCAATTTTATGTGGAGATCAGTAATTTTATAGAACAAAAGATTGAAATGCTATCCTGTCACGCGAGCCAGCGAAATTGGCTGCGAGCACATCACGGAATGGATGAATACATCGAGAGTATGCGTCGCTGGAATGCTTCGTTGGGGAAAAGAGCGTCGCAAGTTTCCGGCAATCTGATAAAATATGCGGAGGCTTTTCGTCAGCATCGCGGACACGCCTATCCGATTGATAATGCTCTCGCGGCATTGCTCGGAGAAAGCGTTACACCGGAGCCTGATTACTAATTCTGAGGGAGTTCAACTTTGAAACATATTTTAGCCGTTACGATTTTAATAATAATTGCATCAGCATTCGCTTTCGGTCAATGCAGCGACGCTGAAAAAAAGGCTCTGCAAGACTTTGATCTGGCGTGGGAAATCGCCGGACAGCACGGCGACCGTGCTTACTTGGAAAATACTTTTGCGGATGATTTTATTGCTATGCCCGCTATGACGGGTAAAACCGAAACGATTGACAACATTCTCCGGCGGGCGACGCGAAACAAAGCTAATCCCGAAACGGCTGACAGCGTAATTTCCGACAACTACATTATTTCATGCACACCGAACACGGCGACCATCACGCACCGACTTCTTGTAACCGCCAAATTCCCTAACGGCAGGGAAGAAACCTACTATAACCGGAGTGTTCATGTCCTTGAAAAACGAGGCGGACGCTGGCAAGCCGTCACAAATGCTAATCACGAAATGAGCGACTTTGCCATTTTGGATTTTATGAAACGCGATTGGAATAACGCCTTGATAAAACGTGATACGGCGTGGTTTGAACGAAATTTTGCTAATGATGCCAGCGAAATTAACGGCACAGGTGCGATCAGCAGACGGGCAAAATTTATCGAACAAATGAAAGCCGACAAAACCGTCATTGAATCCGCCGAACTTTCCGATCTGGACATTCGCATCGAAGGCGGAACAGCAGTCATAACCGGCGTAAATCATCTCAAAGGACCCGATGAAAAAAACAAGTCTCTTGATAAAAAGGTACGTTTTACCGATACATTCATCAAACGCGACGGGCGTTGGCAAGTGTGGGCGACGCAGGAAACATCGCCTTCCATAAACGAAAATTAATCTAACAACCTTGCATAAATACGGGAAAACTGAAAAATAATAAAGCTTATGAAAATCTCTTTTTCCCGCTTCAGTAAAAAATTCTTATTAAGGCGATTTGTTCAATCAATTATCCTCATAATCCTTTTGATCGTCATCAATTTTTTCCTGATTCATCTCGCCCCCGGCGATCCGGTTACATATCTTGCGGGACAGAGCGGCAATGAGGAATATTACCAATTTATCCGTGCCAAATTCGGTTTGGACAAACCTCTGCTGACACAGCTTTGGGTTTATTTCTCCCAGATTTTGCAGGGCGATTTCGGTTATTCTTTAAGTTATCAACAACCCGTATCTTCTGTAATTTTTAGCCGCGTTCCGGCGACACTTCTTCTTACTTTATCTTCGATGATTATTGCGACATTTTCCGGTGTCGTTCTCGGAGTCGAAGCGGCACGGCGGGAAAATTCGCTTTTTGACCGCATTGCAAACATCTTTGCACTTCTCGGAAATTCATTTCCATCCTTTTCGATCGGACAAATCCTGCTTTTAATTTTTGCACTTTATCTCGGATTATTTCCCGCACAGGGAATGATCTCGGTTGAAAAAGAATTGAGCGGTTTGGCTTATTTATTTGATTTAGCAAAACATCTCGCTTTGCCCGTTGCAACTCTCGTAATTATTCAAATTGCCCAGATAATGCGTCTGATGCGAACGGAAATGCTTGATGTTTTGGGCGAAAATTTTATTACGACAGCTCGTGCCAAAGGCGTTTCTGAAACAAAGGTTTTATATTCTCACGCACTTCGCAATGCCCTTCTTCCAATCGTTACGATTCTCGGCAGTAGCCTTGGAATGATCTTGAGCGGTGCGGTTCTTGTCGAAACTGTTTTTGGCTATCCGGGTTTGGGCAGATTGATGATCCAAGTCATAACTGCCAGAGATTATCCGGTTTTGATGGGACTTTTTCTGTTGATCTCTATTTCTGTTGTTGTAGTGAATTTTTTCACCGATCTAACTTATACGTTTCTCGATCCGCGAATTAAATATACGAAATGAACGGTCATATAAAAAATTACCGGCACGTTTTAGTGCAAAACAAACTTGCTTTAGCGGGGCTGTTTGTTTTGATTATCTTTCTATTAATAGCAATTTTTGCTGACTTCATTGCACCGTTTGATCCGCTTAAAACTTCCGCCGCAACATTTCATTCGCCATCTGCAAAATTTCTATTCGGCACGGACGATCTCGGCAGAGACATTTTCAGCGGAGTTGTTCACGGAGCGAGAACTTCAATTTTGATCGGCGTGATCGTTACGATTCTCAGCACGATCATCGGTGTTTCGGTCGGAGCGGTGGCAGGTTATGCGGGCGGTTTCTGGGATGATTTTCTGATGCGTGTAACGGAACTTTTCCTTGTTCCGCCCCGTTTCTTTCTGGCGTTGGTCATCGTCGCACTTTTCGGTTCGACGTTTTTTTATCTGATTATTATATTGAGTCTTACATACTGGACGACGATGGCACGAATTGTCCGTGCCGAAGTTTTATCCCTAAAGGAAAGAGATTTTGTCGAAGCATCGAGAGCATTAGGAGCAAGCCACAGGAGAATTCTGTTTCACGAAATCCTGCCGAACGCGTTTCCAATAATCATCACCAAAATGATGCTGATGGTCGGACGCGTCATCATCTTGCAGGCGGGACTCGAATTCATCGGCATCGGCGACACAACCCGCATCAATTGGGGCTATATGCTCTACAACGGACAACAATTTATCCGCGACGGCTGGTGGATGATAATTTTCCCGACAATCGCTCTGGCATTGCTCGTAATTTCGCTAAACATCGTCGGCGACTGGCTCAATGTTCTGCTCAACCCGCAAGCGAGGTCGGCTCAACTTAATAAAATGGAGATTTAATAAACCTTTTAATGTGGCTTGACCTTGAACTTATCTACAGGGTTTATCATTAAATTAGTGAGGAAATTTTGATGAAACGTTTAACGAGAGGAGAATTGGCTAAACAAAGCGGAGTAAATTCTGCAACGGTTCGATATTACGAAAAAATTGGATTGTTGCCGGAACCGCCACGTTCAAATGCAAACTATCGTTTGTATCCGAACAAAAGCATAAATCGTATTCATTTTATCAAACAAGCTCAGGAATTAGGATTCTCGCTCAAAGAAATAAAGGAATTACTCGATTTGAGAGTAACGCCGGAAGCGACAACATCGGATGTGCGGAATCGTGCAACTGAAAAAATTGCCGACATTGGCGATAAGATCAAACGCTTGCGGGAAATGAAAAAATCTTTGGAAGTTTTAGTTGAAAGTTGCTGCAATGAAGCCTCTGTGAGTGAATGCCCGATTCTTGAAAACCTCAGTTCAGAAGATAAATTTTAATGAGGTAAAAATTATGAATAACAAAAGAAAAGTCGAAATTTTTAGTGCGGGATGCGGAGTTTGTGATGAAACCATTCAATTGGTTGAACAAATCGCTTGTGAATCCTGCGAAGTCGAAGTTTTAGATATGCAACAAGAAGATGTTGCGAAACGTGCAAAAGATTACGGCATAAAGGTAGTTCCATCAGTTGTGATTGACGGGAAAATAGCTGATTGCTGTGCAAGTCAAGATATCAATGAAGAATCGCTTCGGGCAGAAGGCTTAGGCGTTCCTTTGTCTTAAATTGATTCTGAAACAGAAAATGGACGAACTGCACTAATTCTTTCCAAAATGGAATGTGGTTCGTCCATTTCAAGAAATTTTTATGAAAACAAAATCACAGAATAAACTTGGTAAGACACTTTTGGGAGCAGGAAGCGTAAGCGTGTTTTTAGCTCTTCTATGTTGCGGATTTACTTGGATATTTGCCGGATTGTTTGCAACGCTTGGATTAAGTTTTCTTTTGCAAGACAGCATCTTAATTTCAATTACTATTCTCGGAATAATTATTGCCTTTATCGGTTGGAAGATGCTTAGAAAATGAATTTCAAAATTATGGAAAATATTATTTTAGAGTCAGAAATAATCTGCCCTGAGTGCAATCACAAACAAACTGAAACAATGCCGACAGATGCTTGTTTATTCTTTTATGAATGCATAAAATGCCAAGCACTACTCAAACCGAAACTGGGAGATTGTTGTGTGTTTTGCAGTTATGGAACTGTGAAATGTCCACCGATTCAGGCAGGAACTAAAAGCTGTTGTTAATTTTATTCAACTATAAATCATATTCTTTTGAGTTTTCGTCTAATCAAAATCAAAATAACCGCAATCAACCCCAAAATTGCCAGACCTGCAAAGAAATAAAACTGCCTGTTTCCTAAAACTTCCGATGCGGAATTGTCGGGGCGTTCACCATTAAGCCACCACGCATCTTGAGCGAAATATGTGCCGGATTTGGCACTCCATTCGAACATTCCCTGCAATTCTTTGCGGTAGGCGGATTCCGAAGTTCCCGAATAAAGGCGGAAATACGGGACATCTTTGGCGGTGATCTCCTGGATTTCATAGTAGTATTCGGCACGTTTTTGGCGGTCTTTTTCGGCGGCGGCGAGTTCGAAAAGTTCGTCAACCCGTGCGTTTTTGTAGCCCGAACCGTTTGAGAACGGAATCGCACCGATGTTGCTTGAGATCAAAGTGCGTTTTACCCCGATGTCCGGGTCGGGACCGTTTTCAAACGAACTGACGCTGACATCAAAATCCTTTTTGATATAAACCTGATCAACCATCGAACTGAATTCAACCTGATTCATATCGAGAATCACGCCGACTTCTTTGAATTGATCACGCAGAACCTCAAAGATTTTTGCATAGCCTTGAGCGTAAATCGCTTTCAGATGAAATCTAACGCCTTCCGCATCTGCTTTGTAACCGGCTTCGTCAAGCAATTTTTTTGCCAGTTCCGCATCGTGTTTATAGGTCGTAACATTCGGGTTATACGCCCATTTTAATTTGTAAGAGATCGGTCCGGTCGCCACTTTTGCCTTACCGAATTTTACTTTTTCGACGATGTAATCTTTATCAATCGCGTGCGACAAAGCCCGCCTGACGCGGACATCGGAGAGCGGTTTGTTGTTGAGATTAAGCAGAATCGTTTCGACTCCGGCAAACCCCTCTTGTCCTTTATCCGTCAGGATTATATTCGGATTTTTCTCAAGCCGCGGAACATCGAGCGGATCAACATTTGCCAATAGATCAACCTCGCCGTTTTCAAGTGCAATCGCGGCGGTCGAGTTATTCGGCAGAACTTTGTAGATAACTTTGTCCAAATACGGCTTGCCCTCTTTGAAATAGTTCTCGTTTTTTTCAAGCAACAAATAATTTCCCTGTTGCCATTCGCCGAACTTAAAAGGTCCGCTTCCAACCGGCTTTGTATTATAAGGATTCGTCAGCGGGTCTGTGTTCTCAAATAAATGTTTGGGCATAACGGGGGCGTTCGTTACATCAATCAATTGCAAAAATGCGGCGTAAGGTTTTTCAAATTCAAAAACAACGGTGTGTGCTTCGGGCGTTAAAATGTTTTTCAAATTACCGCCAATCGCCGCCCGCGTCCGTGAATGATATTTGAGAAGAAGTTCTTCAAATGTGAATTTTACATCATCGGAAGTCAGCGGTTTGCCATCGTGAAATTCGGCATTTTCTGCCAATTGAAACGTGTAAGTTCGTCCATCGTCGGAAATTTCCCATTTTGTTGCAAGCTCTGGAACGGGATTCAGATTAAAATCCAACGCAACCAATCCGTTGAAGATCGAGCCGCCAATCGTTGTAACTCCGCCCTGCGTCGTGATCGCCGGATTCAAACCGCTCGGATCGCCCGTTACGGCAACAATGACCGTTCCGCCGTATTTTGGCGGATTGGCAAAAACTACAAATGTAAAAATTAACATTAATGCGGCAACTGTTTGAAAGGATTTTTTTGGCATAATGAACTGAGCAGATATCCGAATTTGTTGATTTATATTCAACAAGAGAGTAACATCAATAGTGCTAAAAATCGAAGTATTTAAATGTTTGATCTATAAACTGATTTATCTGAGGTAAAAATCTATGAAAGCAAATTTTAAAAATTTATCGCTCATTAATGTAGTTTTATTATTTTCCCTGATCGGTATCGGTTGTTTTTCAAATCAAACAACAGATCCGAATCAACTTGTAAAAGGAAATCCCGTAACGAACAGCGTTGTTAATGATGAAATTCATTCCTACACCGTTCCGCTTGAAAAAGATCAGTATCTCGTATTAAAAATAGAGCAAAATGATGTTGATGTGATTGCCGAAGTCTTTGCTCCGAACGGCGAATCGCTTGGCGAATTCGACACGCCGACCAGCGGACGAGGAACGGAAACAGTTCGAATCGGTGCGGCAAATACGGGCGATTACAAGATAAATATTTTCACGCTTTCAGATAATGCCGAACCCGGAACTTATAGTTTAGAGTTAGCCGACAATAGAAATTTGACCGACACAGACCGCAAAATTCTCTCTGCCGTCAAGTTTCATCAAGAAGCCGATAAACTTCGTGCCGAAGCCGAAACCCGTGTTGAATCAATTCCGCTTTATGAAAAGGCTCTGGAAATTTGGCGGGAAACGGGCGAAAAAGCGGACGAAGGCAACACTTTGCGGGCGATGGGTTTTGCCTATCAGCGAATGGACGATTTAGAGAAGGCAAAAGAGCATTTCGGCAAGGCTCTTGAAATTTGGGAAGAGATCGGCGATCATCGCTCGGCTGCTTTTGCTAATGTGATCTTCGGTGTTATTGCTAAAAAACAAAATGACCTTGAAACGGGGTTACAGCAAGATATAAAGGCTCAACCATTGTGGATCAAAGCGGGAGATTTGCCCGAAGCGACGCAAAATCTTGTTCGTATCGCCGGCGATTACAAGAAATTAGGGAAAAAAGATGAATCTCTTGCTTATTATAAACAAGCATTAGAAGCTAGCAAAAATATCGAGAAAAAATCTGTGAAGGCTTATGTTTATAGTAGCTATGGTGATGCTTTAGCGGAATATGGTAATAAAACCGAAGCGTTGGAATTCTACAAACAATCACTCAAACTCTGGAAAACACTAGAACATGAAAAGGTCGTTAAAAATCTACAGGAGAAAATAGACAAATTAAGTGTCAGTTAATTTTCGCTTAATTCTTCGATCAAATTCAAAACTTCTTTAACCGCCAAAGGTACGGCTTTTTCTACCGGCGGACGCAACCCTTCAACTGCTTCGTCAACATATTCCGGCTGACAGCAAACAAGAACCACTTTCGGCGGACAAACATCCAAAGCCTTTGCCAATTGCAAAACCTTCGAAGGATCGGCATAGTGCATATCAACCATTGATTGATGAAGTTCTCTATTCTCTACAACAGTTTCATTTTCAAGCGGTTCAAGCACATACAAAGTTCCCGGCACACCGCCTTTTTCAACTGCGTCAACCAAGATCAAAGCATCATACCCATTCATCAATTCCTGCACCAACCCAACTCCGCCAATGCCCGCTTCGTAAATATCTACATTCTCGCCAATGCCTTCCAATTTGCTCAATTCCTGCATTACTCTGATTCCAAAGCCATCATCGCCCCGCAGAATATTCCCCATCCCCGCCACAAGTAGTTTCATATTTTTAAGTAAATAATAGGTTAATAAAATATTCAATTGGGGTTGAGGTAGTTTTGGAACAGAACTGGGAATTTTATCTAAAAACTACTCGTATAATAATACATTCGATAATTTCGCATAATGCTTAAAGAGCGAAGTAAATTCTGCAATTTCTATTTCAAGTTCAGATTTATCATTAGAATTTTTTTAAAAATTTCGCACTTCATATTAAGAAGCGAAATGTTTTGAAAATCTTTACAATTCGCCATCCATAAAACGGGTGTTTTTCGGACTCTTATATAGATGTAACGATTTTTCACTCAACCTCAATAAACTGTGTCCTATAATCTCATCCATATATCACCTTCTGTATTTTTTACTATTCACCATGGTTTTCTGACAAGAGAGTCGCAGAA
>JALZKH010000043.1 GCA_030859345.1 Acidobacteriota bacterium
TCCACCGCGGAATTTTGCGAAAGCGGAAACGTATAAACCGCTTCAATCGGTTGGTTAAAATTATTTTCAAATTCCTGCTCAACCGTAACGCGGGCAAGAAATCCCGAAATGTCGGTTTTAACCCGCGTATGTTTAAGCGGCGAATTGCCCAGAGGTTTCCCGTCTTTTGTAAAAGCACTCAGCATTCCTTGCGTAACTTCCGGGTTTGAAGTGCTTTTGACTGATTGTGAAAATATTGAAAAAGCAACAATAATGAGTAAAACAGAGAGTTTTCGCATAGTATTTCTCCTCGAAAAATTCGGTAAATATGTCTGTAAAAATTTGCGGCTAATTTCTCACTTAGACACACCAACTCGCCGAAAGGTTTCCTTGAGGGCGGGAAAAAAACGTAACGCTGTCGTCCCGACGGCTGTCGTGGTGGCATCTTGCCGCTACTTCAAGTTTGTGTTTATTAAATATTGTATGTAATTAAAACGAGTCTGTGAGCGGGACGCTGGCGTTACGTTTTTGATACGAGTTTTTAAAGTTGATTATTCATTGTGGTTTTATAGCTTGCATCAATAAAATTCTTACGAAGCGGGAAATGCAAAATAATTACTCCGATGCCAAAGATAAAAAAGATGAAGAAATATGGATATGCAAACGAGATTGCTAAAACAAAACCGAGCAACGAGGCAATTTCCGCCAAGGAACACGCAACAATTAATGCCGTCTGCACAAGCCTGACATTTTGCTGTTGAACAGCCTTATTTATTAAAAAGTTTTTTAGGACAAACGAAAAAACTACGCTCAATACGGCAATCACAAAAAGAGCCAAAATTACCGTAAAATGTTCGTCAAGCAGAGATTTTGAAAAATCGAATTTGTAAACTTCGGGTTTTATAATAAACAGAACAAATAAAAACATAAACTGCGACATCAAAAGTGCCGCCCAGATCAATGCTGAAGTGCGGTAAAATTATTCCGCCGATAAATTTTTATTTGTTTGATTCATTGCAACTGCTTCTCCTGAAATTTTGTATTATTATTGCAAATTAAATAACAAAATCGCTTAATCTTCAAATATGCCGTCTTTACAAAAACATAACGAGCCGAAAACACAAAAGTATCGCGGACTTTTTGAAAGTGAAATAGCTTTGGCAAAAGAAGTTTTTCAGGACACTTTGCCTTATGAAAGAATTTTTATCCGAAACTTAAAAACCGCCACGCAGGGCATAACTTTGGCAACCCGCCGCAACCGAAAAAAAGCGAATTATATTCTTATTTGGAGCGATGCTTTTTCAACAAATATTACAAGCAGACACGATCTAAGCAGCACATTTATTCACGAACTTGTTCACGTTTGGCAAGGACAATATGCAGGCAAAACTTCGATGTCGTATATGAGAAAATCGGCGTGGCATCAATTTAATTATGGCGTAAAAGACATTTTTAAAGACGGTTTCGGCAAAGGATTAAAAAGATCGTTTGAAGTGATCGGAAAAGATTTCAACAGAGAATGGGGCAGACATCGCAACACCGCTTATTGTTTCGACTGTGAAAAGATCGGCGAAGATTTCAACACGTTCAACGTCGAACAACAGGCGTTAATAATCGAATCGTGGTTTAGAAAAGAATCTTTCAGATTAAACGGAATCGAATATCCGGCGGGCTTTCAATCAGAAAATGATTATAGATTTCCGTATGTTCGGGATTGTATCCGGGAAGGAAATCCCGATGCTTTTTATATTTCACAACTGTCAACTGATGTTTAGTCCGTCGCCTCGATTTCCTCTTCCAAAAGTTGCCGTTCATAAAGTTCGGCATATTCACCATTCAAATTCAATAATTCTTCGTGCGTTCCGCGTTCGATTATTTCGCCTTCCTGCATTACGCAAATTAAATCGGCATCTTTGATTGTCGAAATTCTGTGCGAAACGATCAGAGTTGTTCTGCCTTCACGAACATCGCGGAGTCCGTTTAGAATTTTTTCTTCCGTCAAAGTATCAACTGCCGAAAGCGAATCGTCCAAAATCAAAATTCTCGGCTCACGCATTACCGCACGGGCAATCGCGGTGCGTTGTTTCTGTCCGCCCGAAAGCGTGATTCCGCGTTCACCGACGAGTTGCTGATAACCGTTCGGAAATCCGCGAATGTCATCCGTCATTCCGGCAATCGCGGCGGCTTTTTCAACCGAAAGGGTTGAAGTGGTAAGTGGTAAGTGGTGAGTGGTAAGTGAAGAATTGTTTCCATTGCTGATTTCTTTTCTCTCAACTCTCGACTCTTCACTCTCCACTCCAAAAAGTATGTTGCTTTCCAAAGTGTTGCTGAAAAGAAAAGTTTCCTGCTGAACGAATCCGACCGAGCGGCGGAGTTGTTCGAGCGGGAATTTGCGGACGGGAATTCCGTCAACGAAAACGGTATTGTCGGGAGAGTTCATCAAACGCGGAACTAAACTTACAAGCGTTGATTTGCCGCTCCCGGTTTTGCCGACAAATGCAACGGTTTGTCCGGGTTCGATGGTTAAATTTATATCTTTCAAAACGGGCGTTCCATTATACGCAAAATTCAAATTGCGGAATTCTATTTTACCTTTTATCTTCGGTTGTTTTTTAACATCTTCATCGTCTTTGATCGTCGGTTCGTTTTCCAGGATTGCATTGAATCTTTTCAAACTCGCCGTGCCGCGTTGATATAAATTGACAACATAACCGAGTGCGATCAGATACCAGATCATTCGCTGCAAATAAAGAATAAACGAAGTAAATTCACCCGCCGTGATTTCGCCGCGAACCGCCATTGGAACGCCGACGGCGACGATTATCACAAAGCTCAAACCGATAAAAAAGAATAGAAGCGGACGCATTGCCGCACCGAATTTTACGAGCGAAATATTCTTGTTTGCATATTCGATGTTCAATTTTTCAAATTCTGCAATTTCAGATTCTTCTTGAGCATACGCTCTGATAACTCTCGCACCCGTTAAATTTTCCTGTGAACGAGCTGTGATTCCCGAAAAGAATTCCTGAATTTTCTCGAAACGGACGTGAATTTGCTGACCTAAGAATTTAACTGTTAATGAAACAAGGGGAAGCGGAATCAGCAGAAAAAGCGTAAGCTTTACCGAGATATTGAACATAATCGGCAAAACAACGGCGAGTGCGAAAACGGCTTGAAACGAATAAAGAATCATCGGACCGACCATTTGCCGGACTGCTCCGAGATCGTTTGTCGCCCGTGCCATCAGATCGCCGACTCGTGTATTTTGAAAATATTCGAGCGGCTGATGAACCAAAGCATCATAAAAATCACGCCGCATATCAAATTCGATATAACGCGAAGCGTCTATTAAAAGCCGCCGTTGCCAGAACAGAAAAAACGAACCTAACAAACTCACGCCCAAAATCACCAGCGGATAATAAATAATATTTTTCTGCGTAACATTTTGACTTAATTCATCAATCGCTTGCCCGATCAAATACGGCACAAGCAAATTGAAGATCATTCCGAACAAAATACATAAAATGCCGAAAATTACTCGCCATTTATAAGGTTTAAAATATATTATGAATTTTTTCAGTTCTTCCATTTCTTAGAGTGGAGAGTGGAGAGTGGAGAGTGAAGATAAAACTTCTTTCTCTCTAATCTCAACTCTCAACTAATTTTCGTATAAGTCGTAAGTGCCGTGGCGATCAATTTTCCCTCTTCATTTCTGGCTTCCGCCGTTAAAGTCATAAATCGTTTACCGTTTTTGATAACCTTCGCCGTGCAGGTTACTGTTCCTTTCGTAACGGGACGCAAATAACTTACCGTCAGATCAATCGTCGCGGCTTTTTCGCCTTTGTCCAAAACGCTTGCGGTTGCATATCCCGTTGCAGTATCAATCAAAGAAGCCGTCGCTCCGCCGTGCATCAATCCGTGAATCTGCTCCAGACCCTTTCGCATTTTCAGCTTCAAAGTCGCTTCGCCGTATTCCAGATCAACCAATTCCATTCCGATCAAATTCACATACGGATTCCGCTTAAAGGCTTTTAACGCACGTTCTTTTTGTGATTTGTTAATCATATAATTTCACTCTACTTCGCATCAATCCGCCGATAATCTTTCGGTAATTGAAATAAATTTTCTTCCGCTGGCGATTTGAAGTTTTTTATTTCAATCGCATAAGTTAAAGTTTTTTTATCGCCCGCAACGCTGTAAAATTCTTGTTTTACGGGAAGTTTTATTTTCTCGTCAACAAAAATTAAAATCTCGGAATTTTTCGCATCTTCAAATTTTATCCGGTATTTAGACAGTTTGTTTTCCGTGCCCAACTTTTCAAACTCCGCCGATGCTTTTTCGTTTAATAATTTTGAAGTCAGATTTTTGATCAAAGAATCATCTGAAAAAACGTCCGATTTTTCATTTGAAATTTCCCGATAATTTTTTAACTTATTATTTATCAAAAACAACTCATTTCCGCTCATCCTTAGAAGCGAACGCTCATTTTCGCTTCCCGCATAAAATGTCTGCAAAGATTTTTCGCCATTTTTTGCAATAAAATATTTCTGCTCCGTTTTACTATTATTTGCAAAACTCGACACAACAATCTCGGCTTGGAAATTTTCGGGTTCTCTGGTCGAAAACGGAATATTGGTCGAGGTTTCGGCGATCAATTCAGAATTTTTCAAAGAATTGGAATTATCGGCACTTTGCCAATAACTGCAAGCCAAAAAATTTGCCGCAATAAAGATAGGCAAAACAAGAAATTTCAGAGATTTTAATGCTAATAAACGCAAGGCGAAATTTTAACATATTGAAATCAAATATTCTCTGTCAGGCAAAATTAAAGATTGATTATGTATTTTATTAGTTCTAAAATTGATTTGAAATGAGTATTAAAAAATGGCAAAGAACTTATCTTGTAAATAGTCTGGCACTGCTCCCCGTTTCACCGCTGCTGTATCTGCAAGGTCAATACACACGATGGAAAGTCGGGCGACTTCCCGATGCAGAAGGTGATGTTTCGGGTGTGTTCGAAGGTGAAAGTGAAACGATAAATCTTTTAGCAATCGGCGAATCAACCGTTGCGGGAATAGGTGCAAAAACTCACAAAGATGCTTTGACAGGACAGTTTGCCAAACACTTGAGCCACAAAACGGGCAAATCCGTTCATTGGCACGCACTCGGCGAAAGCGGAATTACGGTCAAGCGAACTCTAAATGAACTCGTGCCGGAAATTCCCGAAAAACAATTTAATGTGATCGTCGTCGCACTCGGGGCAAACGATGTTTTTACGCTGAACAGTCCGCAAAACTTTCGCCGTGATATGAGCAAACTAATAAAAATTCTGCGTGAACAAAATCCGAATGCCGAAATTTTTCTTGCCAATGTTCCGATGGTCAGAGATTTTCTCGCCTTACCTCATCCTTTGAAATATATTTTATCAAGACTCGCTAAACTTCAGCATTTCAATGCGATAGACCTTGTTGCAAATATGAAAAACGTCTGTTATTTCGACGATGTAAAAAGAGTTGACAAAGATTTTTTCAGCGATGGCATACATCCTTCAACACTCGGCTACGATCTTTGGTCGAAAGCAATGGTTGAATCATTTTTACAAAAATCAACGGAACGCCGTCATCTTGACGGCAATGAGTGCGATAGCACGAAAAAATGACTCGGCGAACCTTAAACCTGAAAATAAAGTTTGAAGTAAAATAACTTTTCTCAAACGCATTTACGTTTGTTGCCGCCAAGGTGGACGGCGTTCCATTTCCCGCAAAATGACCAACAAAATCCAAATATACAATCAACTCAAGACTTTGCTCGATTCCCACAACGAATGGCTTCTTGTTCATCATTTAGGTAAAACTTTTGCACTTCAAAATAATGAGTTAGAACTTGAAGAAACCAAAAATAAAACACTTTTCAGCTTTTTGGATGAAAAAGGTTTTCAAACGTGGCGAGTTGTCGAAGCGGAAATCAAAGATGAAAAGATCGCACTCGATTTGTCCAAAAATTTCGGTAAGGAAAAAACTTTTATCGAACTTATCCCGCGTGCAAAAGCCGAAATGCTCGGCGAATCGGTTGAACTTGCACGGCTTGAAAAAGCCAACCAGATCGCAAACCTGATTGTTTCTGAAATTGAAAACACGAAACTCATTCGGGTTGAATTAAACAAAGAAAACGGGCGTTCCGCACAGATTATTTTAGAAAATAAACTTGGAAAACAAACGGCGGTTTTGTCCGATGTTTCCGATTCACTTACGCCCGAAATTCTTTTGTCTTCGGCGATTTTGTGGCTCACAAATTTGCAAAGAAGGAAGAAAAATCCGATTGATGAAATCTGGATTTTAAGCGAAAAGAGAATTTTCAGAAATTTACAAAAACTACACGCTTGTTTGAAGGATAACTTCAAAAATAATATAAAGTTAAAAGAGATTTCCCGCAAAGACGCAAAGGGACAAAGGAAGAATAAGGAAAGTAAGATTGTTGAGGCGAAAGTATTACGGATAAATGATTTATGGCATTATAAACCGAAGCAACTGCATTTTGTTAAAGATTTGGAATTGAGCGAAATCTCACGCGAAATTATCAAACTTTCACCTGATAGACTTGATTATTTATTTTCTAAAAACGGCGAAACTCTTCGTTATTTGGGCTTGCCGTTCGTGCGTGTGCGAAAAGCCTTTGATGAAGAAAAGGCTTGGTTCGGGATTGATAAAAGTCGGCGGATTTTGGATAAAAATTCTTATGAAGATTTTTATGAATTATTTGAAAATATCAAAAAACATCGCCGTTTTGATGCAGAGAATAAACAGCACGCCTTTTATCAAACCTCGCCCGAAGCGTGGCTTGAAAGCATTTTGCGGGAAAATATAAAACTGCTCGACGCAAATCTTATTTTGTCGCCGATCTACAATCAATTCCGCACTTCACGCGATAAAATTGATCTGGCACTTCGCAAAGACGGGCGTTTGGTGATTATCGAATTAAAAGTTTCGCCCGACCGTGAAATGATTTTCCAAGCGGTTGATTACTGGCGAAAGATCGAATTGCAGCGGCGAACATAACGACCGCTATAATTATCGAATCGGTTGGTAAAATTATTTTTCTTGAGAATTTTATGAGGCAATTCCAGATTTTGGAATTGCCTTTTTTATTTGATGATGAATTTGTAACCGATTCCGCGAACCGTTTGCAGAATTTCAGGTTTGGCGGGATTTTCCTCCAAATATCTGCGAAGGCGGACGATAAAATTATCAATTGCACGCGTGTCGGTTTCTTCGTGCAAATCCCAGACTTCTTCTAAAATCTCTTTGCGTGAAACGGCTTGTCCTGATTTTTCGATCAAGTGCCGAAGGAGTTTTGCTTCCATCAAAGTCAATTGAATTGTTTTTTCGTCGGTTTTTAATTCGAGATTTGAAAAATCAATTATTTTACTGTTGATCTTGATAACATCTTTTTCTATCGGTGAATTTCCCTTTTCATTATTATTTGACCATTTTTGGCGACGCAGCAGACTTTTTAAACGTGCGAGAAAAATGTTGAGTTCGAAAGGTTTTTGCAGATAATCGTCCGTTCCGGATTCAAAACCTTTTAGAACATCTTCAGGTTTGCCGAGTGCGGTGAGCATTAAAATGGGTGTGTAATCTTCGGCATCACGCATAGTTTTAGCAACTGTAAAACCATCAACTTTCGGCAGCATCACGTCTAAAACAACGGCATCAAAATTATTTTCGGCGAGCATTTCCAGAGCTTTTTCACCGTCGTCAGCAACTTTAACCTCAAATTCCTCGAATTCCAGATTAAAACGCAAACCTTCCGCCAGATGTTTTTCATCTTCAACCACTAAGATTTTCATACTTTTATAATTTTATTTTTCGGCAGACGTATAATAAATGTTGTGCCTCTGTCTTCGCCCGAACTTTTTGCCTTAATGCTTCCGCCGTGTTTTTTGATAACCGATTCAACGATGAAAAGTCCCAAACCCGTCCCCTTTCTTTTTTGCGTCAAATCATTTGAAACTCTGTAGAAACGTCTGAAAATTTTCTTCGCTTCACCTGTTTCCAAACCGATTCCCGAATCTCTGATGCTGATTTGAACCTCCGTGTCCGAAAGATTTCTAAGCCGCACGGAAACTTTAATTTCATCGGATGAATACTTTATGGCATTATCCAGAAGATTGTTAAAAGCAGTCTGGAGTTCTGCATAATCACCCGATATTTCGCACGATTCGGTTTTTTCGGGAAATTCAAATTCACTGCCTTCAAGTTTATAACGGGTTTGGACGATTTTTATGCAATCGGTTAATAATTCTTTTAAATCAATTACTGAAATGTTTAACTTGCGGGATTTTTCCCTGATTTTGCCTGCCTGCAAAACGGTTTCGACCGTGGTTAAAAGACGGTCGCTGTCGGCAAGCATGACATCGTAAAATTCCTGTTTTTTTTCTTCGGTAACTTCGCGTGCTTTAAGAGTTTCAAGGTAAAGTTTGATTGAGGCAATCGGTGTTTTCAGTTCGTGCGTCATTGCATTTAGGAAAACATTTTGCTGGTCGTTCTTCTTAATTTCGCGGATCAGAAAAATCATATTCAGAGTTAAGCCTGTAATTATCAGGGAAAAGAAAATTATCCCGAAAACAAGCATAACAACCTGCTGTAAATTTAAGAAAATCCAACCGATATTCAACGCCACCGCAAAAGCAATCGAGCTGATACCGAAGGCAAGAAAAAATATTATTGATTTTCTACGACGCATTTCTTTAAAGGTAAAAGTAAAAAGGCAAAAGGTAAAAGTATAAAATTAACTTTTTTACCTTTTGCCTTTTTACTTTTACCTTTTACCTTTGTTTTAAGCCGCTTCTTGCAAAGATTCGGCTGTTGGGTTTGCTAAAGAAATCGCTTTGTTTTTAGTTTCATCGAGATCGAGAGCATAGACATCTTTTGCTAATCCCAATTTTTCCATAAGCCAAATCTGAATCCAATTTGCATCAATTTCATACCATTTCAAACCGTGCCTTGCCGAACGCGGATAAGCGTGGTGATTGTTGTGCCAGCCTTCGCCCCACGCAAGAATTCCGATGATCGCATTGTTGCGTGAATCGTCTTTGGTTTCAAAGCGTCTTGAACCCCAGATATGTGTGATCGAATTTACGAAAAATGTAACGTGCCAACCCCAAACCGTACGCAGAAAAATACCCCACAAAACCATTGACCAACCGCCGATTGCAAGTAAAGCTATCCCGACCAAAACATTTGTCATCCAAAAATACTTATCCAAAAACCGGTGAACTTTGTCGTTGACCAGATCGGGCGAATAACGCTTCTGAGTTTTTTGATCGTGAACTTGTGCCGTTCCCTTAAAAAGCCAGCCGATGTGAGCCCAAAAGAATCCGCTTTCCCGTGGCGAGTGCGGGTCTTTTTCGGTTTCGGTAAAAGCGTGGTGAATGCGGTGTGTAGTTACCCAACTGATCGGTCCCGCCTGAAGTGCGAGTGTGCCGCAAACCGTCATAAAATATTCAACAAATTTCGGAACTTTGAAGCCGCGATGCGTTAAAAGTCTATGGTATCCCAAGCCGATTCCGACACTTCCCGAAAGCCACCAAAGAATTCCCGCCGCCGCTAAATTTTGCCAGCTAAAATTGAATATAGCCACGATTGCCAAAGAGTGAAATAAGACCATAAAAAATATGGTGTCAAAGTGATATTTTGACGCTTTGCTTTCGCTGATATTTGCTACCTTGTTCATTAAATTAAAATTACCTCTGTATAAATTAAATATGATGGGGAAAGTGTTTAAATAAACTTTTATGCCGCTTGCCTGATGCGTTTTGCTTCGGTTTTTTCGTCTTCGAGATCGAGTGCATAAACATCCGATGCCAAACCTAATTTTTCCAAAATGCGAATCTGAATCCAGTTGACATCAATCTCATACCATTTCAAACCGTGTTTTGCCGAACGCGGATAAGCGTGATGATTATTGTGCCAGCCTTCGCCGAAAGTTATGGCGGCGATCAAACCGTTGTTGCGTGAATCGTCGCGTGTTTCAAAACGGCGTGTTCCCCAGAGATGTGTCGCGGAATTAACCAGCCAAGTCGTATGCCAACCCCAAACGATACGCAGAGCCACGCCCCACAAGATCATCGAAAAACCGCCGATGGCATAAAGCAGAACGCTCACCAAAACCGTGCTTACCCAAAAATATTTGTCCATCAAGACCAGAACTTTATCTTTAACCAGATCGGGCGAATAGCGTTGATGCGTTGCCATATCGTGATTTTGTGCGTCGCCTTTGAAGATCCAACCGATGTGCGACCAATATGTGCCGTCGCGTGGACTGTGCGGATCGTTTTCGGTTTCGGTAAAAGCGTGGTGCATCCGATGCGTCGTAACCCAAGCAAGCGGTCCCGACTGAAGTGCTAAAGTTGCGAAAAAAGTCAAAATATATTCAACCCATTTCGGAGTCTTAAATCCCCGATGCGTCAAAAGTCTGTGATACGCCAAGCCGATTCCCAAACTCCCCGCAACCCACCAAAGCACCGTAAATGCCAGCAGATTCTGCCAGCTAAAAGTAAAAAATGCTCCGATTGCCAAAATATGTATAAATGCAACGGCGAAAATCGTTATCCATTGCAGTTTTTCAGGTTTTGCCTGTTCAAATTCCAATACATTATCCATCAATAAATAAAACCTCTTAAATAAATATAATTGCTAAAAATTAAACGCTGAGAAGATCGCGTCAATTTCAATATTAACAGGTTTTTGGTGATGGAAATGTAAGACTTTTGTAATAGGTTAATTAGCCACGAAGAAACACGAAAAGACACGAAAAAATAAAAGAATTTAATCTAAAAGAATTCCCCGTCTGCTTGCAGCGTGGGTTTCCTTATTAGCCCTGAAAGGGCGACAGTTCTTTGTTCTTAGAAAATTCGTGGTAGTCGGTGCTTTGACCGACTAATTTTCGGGC
>JALZKH010000052.1 GCA_030859345.1 Acidobacteriota bacterium
ACAATGTTTGTATCGTAGAGATGGCAGATTAGACAAAAGAGTTCGATAAGTTTGATTTCCATAATAACTTCATCTTATCGAATTTATGTCTATCTGCTAAATTTCTACTCTTGATTCGCATTAATAATTTAGTTTTACGTGCTCGCTACACCCGCAAAGAACTCGATAATGCGGTTGAAGACGTTGGTTTCTTCGATGATGATGGAAATGAAAATTTCTTTATCGCTAACCCGGGTCGGGGAATCGTAAGCCAACCGTTTGCAAGTGGAATTCCCGCTACACCTCTAGCCGAACGCAAGTTTGATGTTTTTGAAGTTGTTGTTGACAAAAGATTTGCTCAAAATTATTTTGTCAATGCTTCATACGCATATAGCCGTTTGTTCGGTAATTTTTCCGGTTTGGCAAGTTCCGATGAAAGAGGTCGCTCATCCCCAAATGTTAACCGTTTCTTCGACTTACCGTTCTTAGGATTTACTACTAATGGTGAACCGGACAACGCTAGATTGGCTACCGATAGACCGCACGCCGTTAAAGTGTTCGGTGGATACACATTTGATTGGTTTAACAGCCGGGCAAATGCAACCGACTTTACCGTTGCTTTCATCGGTCAAAGCGGAACGCCGCTTTCAACCCAAGTTTCTTTATTTAATGCGAATACTTTCTTATTCGGTAGAGGAGATTTGGGCAGAACGGATACATTTACTCAAACCGATTTTGCCATAACACATCGTTATACCTTTGGTAGAGATAACAAATATGGCGTGGCTTTTGAAGTTAATGCTACAAATGTATTTAATCAAGCGACAGAAACAGACAGATTTACGACTCTTGCAGTTGGAAGTTTAACCGGCGATCCGAGGGTTGCTTTCAGAGATGCAAATGGCAATGATATTGTCGTCGGCAGAACTGCAACTGGACGTCCGATAAATGCTAGTGGCATAATCAATCTCTTCAGCAACTGTCCGGGCGGAGTATGTGATGAATTGAATGTTATCCGGGCAATCTTTGCCGGTGGTATTCAAAGTCAACTCGTAAATTTGATTAACAATGATGTTAGATTTACACGATCATTCGTTAATGAAAACGGCGTTACAGTTCAGGGATTTGGTATAGATCCAATTAGTCGTGATGCTAGATTCAATCAATCACAATCATTCCAAACACCTAGAATTATTCGTTTTGGAATGCGATTTTTCTTCTAGTCTGAATAGTTTAGAAGGATAATTTACTTATGAAGCCCGATTATTTTAATCGGGCTTTTTTTATTTGTAAAATCTAACTAATTCAACAACATAAAAGCGTAATTCAAAACAAATTTATTGAAGAATCAGCGTATTTTGTATATAATACTTAATTAAGCTAATAATAATGTTTAGAGGTTAGACAGCAGATATTTCTTATCTGTTTCATTTTTCGTCTTTAATAGGAATATAAAGAAGTTCCAGGATAAAATAAATATGTTAGAGAAAGAAAGTTTGAGGACAAATAAACTTTTACGAAATTGCAGCATTTTATGCTTTGTTTTCCTTTTAAGTTTTTCTAATTCATACGTTAAAGGAAAAAATATAGAAAACTATAAATCGAATTCAGTTGCAGCAAATAGAATCAGCGGGTTTATTTTCGACCAAAATCGTGTTCCGATTTCTAATGTTTATGTTGAATTGCAAAATGAGCTAAATCAATATATTGCAAGAGTCCGCACCGACGGGAGCGGACGATATATATTTGTGGGAATGAGTCGAGGAACATATATTATTAATGTGTTAGCCGCCGGAACAAATTATGTGGAACAAAGTATAAGAGTTCAAGTAGTTAATTTTGGAGCTCGGGATAGTGGTATTGGAGAAAGTGATGATGTTACACAAGACTTCTATCTCCAACTTAGGAAAAAACCTTCTACTGTTAATTTTAGTCCTGGAGTCATCTTTGCTCAAACAATTCCTAAAGAAGCTGAATCAAACTACAATTCAGCGGTTTCTCAGCTCGAAAATGAGAATTTATTGGAAGGAGAGAAATTTCTCAAAGCCTCTCTAAATATATTCCCTGAGTATTTTTTAGCATTAAATAGATTAGGCTATTTATATTTTGTGCAAAAAAAGTATGTTCAGGCAAGTGAAGAATTTGCAAAAGCGGCTCAAGTAAATCCAAAAAGCGAACCGACATTATATCTCTTGGCATATTCAGTTTTTTTGACAAAACGCTATGACACCACGATTGAAATTTTGCGGGGAGCATTGGGTTATAATCACAAAACATATCGGATTTACCTGTTGTTCGGCAAGGCATTTCGGGCAAAAAATAATTATGAAACTGCGGAAACAGCTCTAACAAAAGCAGAAAACCTTAATGACTCTGAAGATCCCGAAGTTCATTGGGAATTAGCTACGCTTTATGGAAATAATCTGAAACAATATAGCAAAGCCGCTGACCAGCTTGAATTATTTCTTAAATTACAACCTGATAGTAAAGATAAGAAAAATATAGGAAAACTTATAAAAAATTTCAGAGAAAAAGCAAAGTCGAAGTAAAATTTAGCTTACAAATCCTGTTAAAAGCAACTAAAATTATTTAGCAAAAACACAAAATTATTCATCAAAATCCAGAAGATGTCCCATTTTTTCTTTTTTGGTTCGCAAGTAGTGTGCCGCCGGTTCTTGTGCTTTTATTTCAAGTGGAACTCGTTCGATGATTTTCAGTCCGGCATTTTTTAAGGCTCTTAATTTATCGGGATTATTTGTCATAACGCGGACTTTACAAAGCCCTATGTCAGAAAGAATTTCGGCACATTGCTGGTAATTTCGGGCATCTATCGCAAAGCCTAATTTCTCGTTGGCTTCGATTGTGTCCGCACCTTCATCTTGCAGGGCATAAGCACGGATTTTGTTGACGATGCCGATTCCGCGACCTTCCTGCTGTTGATAAACAATTGCTCCGCGTCCTTCTTTTTCGATCATTTCCATTGCTTTGTTTAGCTGCGGACCGCAATCACATTTGATCGAGCCGAACACATCGCCCGTCAGACATTGTGAATGAATACGAACCAGCGTCGGCACATCTTTTTTCAATTCACCTTTAAACAGAACGACAAATTCTTCGGAACTCGTTTTTGAACGATAACCTGCAATCTTAAAATCGCCCATTCGAGTAGGAAGTTTAGCAACCGCAATTTTTTCTACTGTAAAATTGTCTTCCGATGGACATTTAATATTTTCTTCCAACAATACTCAGAACTCCATAAATAAAATTAAATAATTTTTTATTATAACTCTAAAACCATAGAAAATGTAATTTTACATATATTAATTTTGAAAAAGGCGAAAAACCTGATAGTTACGGAGGTGTAGTTTGAGAATCGGCTGGCGTATATTGAAACAGCACTCTTATTTAATTTTAGGCTTCTGCCTTTTTCCAAATTTAGTACAAAAAAGCATCCGTGTATTTCTCGGATACACGGATGCTTTTTGCTTTTATTTATAAATTATTCTTCGTTTTTTTCAGATTCTGCGGAGGTTTTTTCATTCGTTTCCTGATGTGCGAATACTGCTTCATCATTACTGCCGAAAATTCGGGAAAGTATTCCGCTTAGAACGTCTGCAACTTTGGTTGGTTCATTATTATTTAAGGCAATGGTTTGCGTGTCCCCGGCAAAGGCAAAGTCGAGTTTGATTAATTCTGCCGTGATATGCCGGCAAAATAAGCATTCAACCAAATGTGTCGTAATTGGTTTTGCTTCCGTTTCACTTAAATTACCTTCAACAAATGCTGAAATAGTATCATCATCCAGATGCCCGGAAGATATTTCAATACCGTTGTTGAGGTTTTTTGCCTGTAAGAATCTATCAAGCAATCCTTGTATTTGCAATTCTTTGAGATTCATTTGCCCCTTACCATTTGTCATCTGTTCCAGCTTCCATATCAAAGACGAAACAGTCTTGTAATATTTGCATAAAAACTTTAATGGGGGGTTAAATAATATTTTTTGATGTGTAGATGAGAATTTAAGTTGTTATTAAATTTAATTTGCGTTCAGATTTTGATACAAGTTCGGATTAGCAAGGTCTTGCGTCGCTAATTGCATACAAATATTAATTTCTTCATCTTTCAAATTATGTTTTGAATCCAGTTCCTGCTCGAAGGAATCCAAAACTTTTTTATAAGTTTTCTCCAGCCAACGCATAATCGTTGATTCGTGAACCTTACACTGCGGATTTTTTTCGCGTGCCGCAGATTTTCTTTGAAACCATTCGCGTAAGGGAGATGTCGGAGTTTCGGCAAGACGTGCAATTTCGCGTAGTTTTAGATTTTCTACGTGATAATAGAGTAAAAGCAATTTTTCGTGATTGTCGAGATTGGAAAAAGCATTTTGAATCGCTGAAATGGTTGCCTTTCGATAGCGGTTTCTCGTTACTGCGTCAATCATCTGATCCTCACCGCCCAGATCAACATCGGCAAAATTTGAATGAGCATAGCCTTCACCGACATTTTCCGTCATCTCGTCCAACGAAACAGAATCGTGAGTCGCCCGGTGCAAATCAACCAAAGAATGCCAGATAACCGTTCTGAGCCAACCGCGGATCGAACCTTTTCCGCTGTAAGTTGCAAATTTTGAAACTCTTTCGCCTTCGACAACACGAGTTCCGTAAAGTTCTACATAGACCAGATCCACAACTTCCCGGGCATTCAGGTCGGAACTTGCCAAATGACGCGAAACTCTTTCCAGATATGACCGATACTGGTGATCGAATTCCCACCAAGCCCGCTCGCTTCCATTTGCACAGGCAAGTGCGAGAAATAAATCGTCAACTTTAATTGATTGAAGAAAATCTTTTGCTTCTTCCATCGTAGGGTAAGATGTCGGGCTTCTAAACAAGTATTTACGAATGCTGTTTTTAAGCGAAGTTTTAAAGCAATCTTCTGCCACACCAAAATTCGGGGCATTGTCTAAACAGCGGGCATAAAGTTCCTGCATCAAACTCTCACACTCACTAATCATTTTATTTTGTTTAATTAAACTATCCGGGGACATAGTAATTTTTTATTATAAACAAAGTTATTAAAATTTACTAACAAATTTTTCTAAAAACCTTTTGGAACAATAAAATCAATTATTTCAAACTACTTTGTAAAGATAACGACATAATTTACAAAAAAGTTTGAAGTAAATTTTTCAATACTTAACTATCTGTAATTAATACAGAATTTAATCCGGTGTTTTTCAAATTAATACCGTTATCCGTTTGTCGGTTAAATTTTTCATTCCCGTATTGAAGTTGGAAAAGCCGCCAATACAGACCTTTTTGTTTAATGAGTTGATTGTGAGTTCCCTTTTCACGCAATTCGCCGTGATGAAAAACCAGAATTCTATCGCATCTTTGAATTGTCGAAAGCCTGTGAGCGACAACCAGCGAGGTTCTGTTTTCCATAATTCGATTGACGGCTTGCTGTATAAATTGCTCGGTTTCGGTGTCAATCGAACTCGTCGCTTCATCCAAAATCAAGATCGAAGGCTCAAACGCCAAAGCTCTTGCAAACGAAATAAGTTGTTTCTGACCAACTGAAAGTCCGCCGCCGCGTTCCTTTAACTTGGTTTGATAAGATTTTTCCAGACGATTTATAAAACCGTCCGCGTGAACTTCTTCCGCCGCCCATTTTACTTTTTCATCCGAAATATTTTCATTTCCAAGCCGTATATTGTTGGCAATCGAACCGCTGAACAGGAAAACATCCTGCAAAACTACGGCAAAGTTTTCACGTAAAGTTTTCAAATCCCAATCCCGAACATCAACACCGTCAAGCAAAATCTTTCCTTTTTGAATATCATAAAAACGCATCAGAAGATTCGTCACGGTCGTTTTCCCCGAACCTGTATGTCCAACTAAAGCAACCGATTCACCGGGTTCAATCGTAAATGAAATATTTTTCAGCACCCATTCGCCTTCGTTATAGGCAAACCAGACGTTTCGGAATTCGATCTTGCCGATGGTTTTGTCAGCTTTTTTCGACACTTTCGGCGATTCGATTTCAATTTTTTCATCAAGTAGTAAAAACACTCGATGCGAAGCGACGATGGCGGCTTGCAGAACATTGAATTTATCAGAAAGATTGCGAATCGGTTGGAAAAGCTGTTGCGAATATTGGATAAATGCAATGACAGTTCCGATGGTTACGGCAGTTCCGGCGGCAGAAGTGCCGGTCAAAATCTGATAACCGCCGAACCAGATTATGACGGTGATTCCGATAACTCCGATAAATTCGACCATCGGATAAAAAATCGAGTAATAATATATTGTTTCAATATTTGCTTCGCGGTATTCGTTATTTATTTCAGCAAAATTCTCTCGTGCCTTTTCTTCGGCGTTAAAAAGCTGGACGGTTTGAGCTCCCGAAATGTGTTCCTGCAAAAAAGCATTGATTTTCGCCATTCTTGTGCGGACTTTATCAAAACCGACTCTCGCTCGTTTGCGAAACCAGTTTGTTGCAAGAAACAAAAGCGGCACAACAATTAACGAAACAATCGCCAACTTCCAATCAAGCCAAAACATAAACCCGATGATCGCTATTATAACGACCATATCGCCCAAACCTTCGATCACGCCCGACGTAAAAAGTTCATTTAAAGCATCAACATCGCTGGTTAAACGAGTAATGATTCTACCGACGGGATTTTTGTCGTAATAAGAAACCTGCAGATTTTGGAGCTTGGAATAAATCTGTGAACGCAGGTCGAACATAATTTTTTGTCCGACTATATTCAAAAGAATTTCCTGGATATAAGAAAAAAGAAACCGGAACAAAAACAAAGCGAAATAAGCCAATGCGAAAAGCCAAATTCCCTCAACCCTTTTCTTAACGATAAAATCATCTATCGCAATTTTTGTAAAATACGGCTGAAGACTTATGAGAACATTGGTCAAAACAGTTAAAATCAGAGCGAACGACATCATTTTCCAATACGGCTTCAGATAACTGAAAAGCCTTTTCGTCGTATGAAAATCGTAGGATTTTTCAATCGCTTTTTCTTCGTGATATTTTTTCGCTTGTTCGGACATTTACAATTTTAGATTTTAGATTTGCGATTTGCGATTGGCAATGTGCGGATGGAGTTTGTAAAAATTTTTAATGGATGGAATCAAGCATCAAAGCCTTAAAACCTGCCTGAACAAAATGCTGGTCGGAAGTTAAAGCATCGGTTATTCCGCGTTCTCTCATTACGACAAATGAAACGCAATCAACCAAACCCCAAGTTTTATCGGCGTAATCTCTGTAAAGTTCAAATGCTTTATTAAAAAGACTTTCATCAAGTCTGACAATTTCGACTTCGGGCGAAACGAAAAATTCATTAAACATTTCAATGGCTTGAGTTTTATATTTACGTGATAAAGTGTTGCCGATTTCCAACAAAACCGCATCGGTTACGATTAACGGTTGTTTGTCATAAATTTCCACTAATTCATTTGCTTTGTAGTGATTTTCATCTTTTTCATTTAACAAAGCTACGACATATAGCGTGTCAATCAACGTTGTCTTCAATTTTCTTTTCTCCACTCAGATACAAATCTATATTTCTTGAAAAGTCTTTCGGACCTTGAATTTTGATTTTTCTCAAACGCTTTAATAATCCTTCCGTTTCATCAGTTTCTTCAATGTTTTCAACAAATTCATAAACTTTAGACAAACTTTCTTCGGGCAGATTCTGCACTTTTTCTACTAATTTTTCTCTGATCGTCATTTTTATCACCTCGCTAAGTTATTATCACACATTTCGCGTTGCCAATCTAAAATCCAAAATCTAAAATCTAAAATCAGAATGAATCGTTTTATAAATGAACGCAAAAATAATTGGAAACGCCTCGAAGAATTGCTGGCAAAAACTGAAGGCGTTACAGGTTTGCGTGGTTTGCCGCGTGCTGAAGTCCGCGAACTCGGCGAACTTTATCGCCGTGCCGCCACCGATCTGGCAATCGCCCGTGCCGAAACACGCGACGGAAAACTTATAAATTATCTCAACAGTCTGGTCATCCGTTCACACGGAAAAATCTATCGTGCCGACGGACAAGGCGTAAATGTCGTCTGGCAGTTTTTCGCAAAAGATTTCCCGCAGGTTTTCCGCGAAACTTGGCGTTATACATTCTTAGCGTTTGCGGTTTTTACGATTTTCGGAATCATCTCATTTTTACTTTGCTATAACGATTTCAATTTTGCCGACACGCTCGGATTAACTCAAATCCGCACCGCCGCACAGAATAATTTTCAATGGTGGCTTAGCTTAAATGATGCAAATCAAATCGGTTCAAGCCAGATTTTGACAAATAATATTTTGGTTTCATTTCTGGCTTTTGCTTACGGTGCATTTTTCGGAATCGGCACATTTTATGTTTTGATCAGCAACGGTTTAAGCATCGGCGGAGTTTTGGGCGTTTGCTACAAAGTAAATCCCGCCTTTGGAAATTCGCTCGTAACATTTATGGTCGGACACGGTGTGATCGAACTTTCCTGCATTTTCATCGCCGCCGGTGCGGGAATGCTGATCGGTTATTCGATAATAAATCCGGGCAATTTATCCCGCGTTCAGGCATTAAAGCAAAACGGCATCAAAGCCGTCCAACTCGCCATCGGTTGTGCCTGTCTGCTTGTAATTGCAGGCATAATCGAAGGCTTTCTCTCACCCGCAAAAATTCCCGCCGTATTCAAATATGCGACGGGAATTTTAACCGGAATTGCAATGTATTCTTATTTGTTTTTGGTCGGTAGAACAAACCGCTTTGATGCGGAGGATACAGCATTTGGAAAAGTTATAAAAAGTTTTTAAGCGAACGATTGAGTTGACTTGGGCAAAAACCAGCCATATGCAACTCCACATTAACCAAAATAGATTTTAAAGAGAAGCTGTTTCGCCCTCATGTCCAATGATTTGTTCGGTGCGTCTTAGCGAAAATAGCTCGGACGGTTTCGGAAACTTTGTTTTTTTGCTGAACCTGCTTTTAGTAAGGTTATGTCAAGTGCGTCCGAAAAGAACAACTGTCGTAATTGGTTTGAGCGACGCGCAACTCTTCGTCAGTTTCAAAAAAATCAACCGCACCGCTCGTGATTTCGTAAAACGCGCCGATGACCGTGATTTTGCCGCTCGCAATCGCATCCTGCACGAACTTGATTCGTTTCAAATTCTGCACCTGCAAGCGCACGTTGGCGATGACCGCCTCGCGCAGCTTGGCTCTTTCGTCGCGGATTTTCGGGATTTTGGAAACCGCCGGAACAATGCTGTTGAGCAATGCCTGAATGTTTTCGGTTTCGAGGGCGCGAACTTCAGGCGGCAGCAGTGCGGCTTTGACCGCACCGCAGCCTTCGTGTCCGAGAACAACGACGACATGCGATTTCAAATGTCCGATGCCGTATTCGATGGTGCCCAAAGTTCCAGTGTCAATGACGTTTCCCGCCACGCGCGTAATAAACAAATCGCCTAACCCCTGATCGAAAACAATCTCGGTCGGCACGCGGCTGTCCGAACAGCTTAAAACGACAGCGAACGGCGTTTGCGCTAAAATCTGCGAGCGACGCTCGGCAGCTGACCGTTCGGGTCGCCGCGCCGCACCGCTGAAGAATCTGGAATTTCCCGTTTTCAAAGCACGAACCGCTTCCGTCGGATTTTTGGCGACGGGTTCGCGCAACTTGGCAATTTCTTCCATCGTCGCACCGCGTTTGACGGCATCGGCAATACGTTGGTCTTGCAGTACCGGGTCAAGCGTCGGTGCGGGAGTCGGCATAGGAGTCGGTGAGGTTTCCTGTGCACTCGCCGCTGTGCCGGTTAAAGCTATTCCGCCTAAAGCCAGCAAACTCTTACACATATCTCGCCGGTCAATTTTATTTTCATTTAAATTTTTCATCATCAAATAGTAGCATTTACTTCAAAAAACAAAAAGTGGATAAAGTATGAA
>JALZKH010000098.1 GCA_030859345.1 Acidobacteriota bacterium
CGCCCGAAAATTAGTCGGTCAAAGCACCGACTACCACGAATTTTCTAAGAACAAAGAACTGTCGCCCTTTCAGGGCTAATAAGGAAACCCACGCTGCAAGCAGACGGGGAATTCTTTTAGATTAAATCATTTTTAATTTTCTATAAAAGATACTATCGGCGGATAATAAAAAGGTCCGAATGTTTTGAGAGTCTTCGTATCGAATTTCTTTCTGGCACCGCAATTTAAGCAGGCACGATATGAAGCGTTACGATTTGTAAACGGACGGGTCATTTGTTTATGCCAGCAACCGAAGATTTTTCCAAAAACACCAATTTTGCTGCCGAATGCACCATTAGTTCTATTCAAAATTGCTTCTGCGATTATTCCTTGATCTAAAACTGCTTCCATCATTAGTTTTTTTTTCTCCTTACATTAAATTGCAATGCAATGCTTCCTTATTTTTAGAACGCATCTCGGGGAAAGATTTGCTGATATTCAGATGGTTTTTTCGGGAAATAGTTTGTCCGTGTAAAGTAAAGTTATGTAAAGATTAAACTGAACCCTAATATATTTTTTACCTTCTGAATTCGTTAAATTCCTTAAAATTAACTAAAATCGTAATGAAAGGAGAATTCCATAATGTTTAGGTTTATTATAAAATTTTCAGTTTTAATTATTCTTTTGTTTTCAATAACAAATTACGCACTGGCGTGGGATGAAATCGGACATAAATTGACGGCATATATCGCGTGGGAACGGATGAATCCCGAAGTCCGTGAGAAAGTTGTTAAAATCCTGCTGGCTGCACCTGAGGATTCGGATTTGAGTGTGCGTTATGATGCTTATAATTCGCGTTCGGATTCTGTCAAAAGACGCGAACTTTTTATGTATGCGGCGATCTGGTCGGATGTTATACGCAACCGTGATTTTGAAGTGCGTTTTAGAAAATATAACCAGAGCGATTGGCACTACGCGGATATTTTCTGGAAACAGGAAAATAACGAAGCTGTAATTCTCGCTGATTTTCCCGTCGAAAGCGGGAAAGCGATTCCGAAACTTTATGATTTTGAGAAAATTCTTCAGGAATCTTCCTACAACAACGAGGAAAAATCCATCGCACTCGCTTGGTTTCTGCACGTCGGCGGAGATATACACAATCCCGTTCATAATGCTTCGCGTGTAACCGAACTTGAACCGAAAGGCGACCAGGGCGGAAATCTTTTTGTTTTTATTCCCCGGACCGAAACTTCGAACGGTTTAAATCTACACGGCTTTTGGGATTCCATCATCGGACAGGTCAAACCTCGAAAAAATGATGCTTGTGATTCAGATTATCTTGCTCCGATTGCAGAGGAAATGATGAAAAAACATCCATATTCCAAAATGCAAAGCCGTCTGAGTTTAGGTAATTATAAATTATGGAATATAGAAGGTTTTAATTTTCTCAACAAAGTTGTTTATACGAGCGATCTACAGCGAAATCAAATGCCTTCAAAAAAATACACCGAACAAACATTTGTTACCGCCGAAGAACAAATTACTTTAGCGGGTTATCGCTTGGGCGAAACACTAAATCGAATATTTGGAAGCCGGGAGGTATCAAGCAAAACAACTGATGATTCCGGGAATTTGAGAGAAGTAAAAGATTCAAAAAATGTAAAGGATTCTGTTGGGCAGGGAGCAAATGATACGTGGATTTGGACAAAAACACGAGCGGCTTTAGCATCTGACGGTAACTTACAAAATCAAAATCTCATAAATGTTGATGTTAATAATGGCGTGGTTACACTCAAAGGAACAGTTTCCAGCCTTAAACAAAAGGAGTTGATTATTACAATCGCAAAAAATGTCGAAGGCGTAAAAGAGGTTAAAGACTTAATAAAAATCAAGTAAAATATTACAGTTAAAATAGATATTTCTTTCCGCCTGATCAAATGCAAAATTTCATAACTAAATGAATCCAAAAAATTTAATAAATTATTTTCACGACAGACAAGCCGAAACGATAGATTTAATCTGCGAAATCGTCGAGATTGAATCACCTTCTTATAATATCGAAGGAAATAAAAAAGTCGTTGATTGGCTTGAAAATGCCGTAAAACATATTATTCCCGATGTAAGAGTTGAAAGAATTTTCAAAGAAAATTACGGCGAACATTTGATAATCCGTGCATTTGAAAATATCAGCGATGAAAAACCAATCCTGCTTCTCGGACACACGGACACGGTTCATCCAAACGGCAGCAAAGAGCAAAACCCGACACGAATCGAAGACGGCAGACTTTACGGCTGCGGCACGTTTGATATGAAGGCAAATATTGTTTTGATTTTACAGATTTTCAAAGCGTTAAAGGAATTTGATTTAAGACCAATTCGCCCCGTAAATGTTCTGCTGGCGTGCGATGAAGAAACGGGAAGCGAAACGGGACGCGAATTGGTTGAACGGGAAGCAAAAAATGCGGAGTTTTGTTTGGTGTTTGAACCTTCGGCAAACGGCAAAGTTAAAACGGGACGCAAAGGAACGGGAAATTATATTTTGAAAACGCACGGAATTCCTTCGCACGCCGGACTTGAGCCAAAACGCGGTGCTTCGGCAATTTTGGAGATTTCAAAGCAAATTGAAAAATTACATTCTTTAACGGATTTTGCAATCGGCACAACCGTTTCGGCGGGAACAATTAAAGGCGGCACAACTTCAAATGTAATTCCCGCCGAAGCCGAATGTTCGATCGATGTCCGATTCGAAACTCTGGAAGAAGCGGCACGAATTGAGAATGAATTAAAATCACTAAAACCTTTTGACGAAAGAGTAAACCTCGAACTTTTAGGCGGAATAAATCGTCCGCCGTTAGAACGAACCGAAGGCGTTGTCGAGCTTTTTGAAAAAGCAGCAGAATTAGCAAAAACATTTGATTATGAACTGGAAGAAACTCAGGTCGGCGGTGCTTCGGACGGAAATTTCGTCGGTGCTTTAGGTGTGCCGATTCTCGACGGACTTGGAATAAAAGGCGATGGAGCTCATACTCTGGAAGAATATGTTTTGCTTGAAGACATTCCAAATCGTGCTACACTTTTGACCTTACTGCTGATTTCAAAAATTAAAATTTAATTTATCTTTTGCCTGCTGAATTAAACTTACAAAGGGAATTATGTTTGAACAAGTTGCAGATTTTTTTTACTGGGCTATCGGTTCAGAGCAGGATTATGCAAAACTCACAACTTTGCAGATGATCTTGCGGACGGTAATTGTTTACGGCGTTGCATTGGCATTAATTAGAATTGGAAAACGCCGATTTTTAGGCGGTTATACCGCGTTTGATATTTTGATGGGTTTTGTCGTCGGTTCGATTATGAGCCGGACAATTACGGGACGGGAAGATTTTTTTAGTGCGATTCTCGTGATTGCTACGCTGATGGCAATTCATTATGTCATTTCATACATAACATATTATTCCAGTAACGCAAGCGAAGTTTTAAAAAATAGTGACCGACAACTTATCAAAAACGGCGAGTTGGACAGACAAGCAATGCAGGACAGCAAACTCGGCGACAACGATCTGCTTCAGGCTATGCGGCAAAAAGGAAGTGTCCAAAAGATCGAAGAGGTCGAAGCCGCTTTTCTGGAGCGTGATGGTTCGATCACTGTAATTCCGAAAAAATCCGACCCGAAAGTTTTGGAAGTTGAGGTTGAAGAAGGTGTGCAAACAGTTAAAATTATTGTTTCATAAATTTTTATTAAACCATTTATTTACAAATGATTGCCAAGAAAATCAAAAATAAAGCACCCAGAAATCGCACGATCACCTTAGATAAAAATGATGCGAAAAAATACTGTGAAAATTTAGTTTATCCAAACGACAAAACAAATCTAAAAAATACCAAAAATAAAATTATCTGCGGCGATGCTTTTGAAATATTAAAAAGACTGCCCGAAAATCATTTTGATCTGTTATTCGCCGATCCGCCCTATAATCTAAGTAAAAATTTTGGTAAACACTCATTTAAGCAGACGACAATTGAAGAATACGAAACCTGGCTGGATTCTTGGCTGAAAAGTTGTGTGAAATTATTAAAACCAACCGCATCAATTTATATCTGCGGCGATTGGCGTTCAGCTTCGGCAATTCAGCGTGTCGGGATGAAACATTTTACGCTTCGCAACCGCATCACCTGGGAGAGAGAAAAAGGTCGCGGGAGTAGAACAAACTGGAAAAATTCTTCCGAAGACATTTGGTTTTTTACCGTTTCGGATAAATATTTTTTCGATGTTGAAGCCGTAAAAATGAAGCGAAAAGTTATCGCACCGTATAAAGAGAACGGTAAGCCGAAAGATTGGCAAGAAAGCAAAAGTGGAAATTTTCGTCTGACTTCGCCGTCAAACCTTTGGACTGATTTATCAGTTCCATTTTGGTCTATGCCCGAAAATACCGAGCATCCGACGCAGAAACCTGAAAAACTTTTGGCAAAAATAATTTTAGCTTCGACACGGGAAAACGATTTGATTCTTGACCCGTTTTCGGGCAGCGGAACAACTGCTGTTACCGCAAGAAAATTGAACCGAAATTACACCTGCATCGAAGCCGATGAAAATTATTGCCTTCTAACTGAAAAGCGTCTGGAAATGGCTAAAATTGATAAAAAGATACAAGGTTTTGCTAATGGTGTTTTTTGGGAAAGAAATAGTCAAATAAAAAGTAAAAATTTATCTGAATAACAAAATATGAAAGTTGCAACCTGGAACGTAAATTCAATAAATGTTCGGCTGGAACAAGTTCTAAATTGGCTTGAATCAACTAAAACGGATGTTTTATGTCTGCAGGAAACAAAGTCCGTTGATAAAAACTTTCCGCTTGAACAAATCAGTGAAGCCGGTTATAACGTCGAGTTTGTGGGAGAAAAATCTTATAACGGCGTGGCGATTTTATCAAAACACAAAATTGAAAATGTTCAAAAAAATTTTCACGATGCCGAACTCGATGCTCCGAAGCGTTTAATTGCAGCGGACATAAATGGTGTTCACATTGTAAATACATACATTCCGAACGGGACGGAACTTTGGACTGATAAATTTGATTTTAAACTCGATTGGCTGCAAAGACTGCGTAAATATTTTGATGAACGATGTCCGGCTGATTCGGATGTTTTGTTATGCGGAGATTTCAATGTTGCTCCCGATGAATTGGACGTTTGGAATGTTAAGGCGTGGGAAGGAAAACTGCATTTTTCAAAACCGGAACGGGCGGCGATGTACCACGTTAAACAATGGGGTTTTACGGATGTTTTTCGCCAGCAAAACGGTGATTTGCAGGAATTCTCCTGGTGGAATTATCGGATGGGAGCTTTTCAGAAAAATCACGGTCTGCGGATAGATCATATCTGGACATCGAAAAGTTTAGCCGAAAAATGCGTTGGTTGCTGGATTGATAAAGAGCCGAGAGGTTGGGAACGCCCCTCGGATCACACGCCGGTTGTGGCAGAATTTAAGCTATAGAAATCTTACTTTCGATTGATTTATAAGTCTTAGTGTTAAGATTGTAAAGAAATTTAATTATTTGGAATGAAAATTAGGAGATATTCGAATGGCACTGGAAAATCAAATTAAAAAGGGCAATGAAAACTCGATTGCAAAAGGTTTAACATTTATCGGAATCGGGGCGGGCGTTTTGTATGCGGCGAAGAAATTGATAGACCGCACGAAGGATATAAACTTAAAAACTAAAGTGGTCTTGATAACAGGCGGCGGACGCGGACTTGGATTGGTTATGGCAAGGCGTTTTGCGGAAGAAGGTGCGAAGATCGCTATTTGTGCAAGAGAAAAAATCGAACTCGAAGACGCAAAGCGAGAACTTGAAACAAAAGGTGCGGAAGTTTTTTCAACCGTCTGCGATGTCAGAAATGAATCTGACGCAAAGAAAATGGTCGAAGCGGTTAAAAAACATTTTGGACGGATTGATGTTTTGGTAAATAATGCGGGTGTAATTCAGGTTATGCCTTTGGAAAATTCGGCAAAAGAAGATTTTGAAGATGCTCTGAATACACATTTTTGGGGCGTTTATTATGTTACAAACGCCGTTCTGCCCGAAATGAAGGAACGCGGCGAAGGGCGGATCGTGAATATTTCTTCGATTGGCGGAAAGGTTGCAATTCCGCATCTGCTTCCGTATTCGACGAGTAAGTTTGCACTTGCCGGATATTCGGAAGGTTTGCGTGCGGAACTTCTGAAAGACGGAATTTATGTTACGACGGTTTGTCCGGGCTTGATGCGAACGGGCAGTCCGCGGCAGACGGTTGTAAAAGGCAAACACGAGCTGGAATATGCGTGGTTTAAGATCGGCGACTCGCTTCCGCTGATTTCGGTTAGTGCGGAATATGCCGCAAATGAAATAGTTAATGCAGCAAAACGAGGCGATGCAGAAATTATAATCTCATTTCCCGCACAAATTCTCGCCGGTTTCAAAGGACTTTTTCCCGGCACGACCGCAGATATTATGAGCCTTGTAAATTTGCTTATGCCGAATGCGACTGCCGGAGGCGACAAGCGTCTGAAAGGAAAAGATGCAGAATCACCACTTTCAAAAAATGTTTTGACTACGCTGACGGACGAAGCGGCAGTTAAAAACAATGAAATGTTGACATAATGCGGAGTTGCGATTTTCAATTTGCGATTATTTTGACATAAATTTTTCTACTCGATTATGAATAAACCGTTTCCGAAACCAAATTTAGTTCCGCTTGATTTTCGTTATATTTTAAATGAAGATGAGCAGAAAAAACGTGCTGATAATTTTTATGAAAATTTGAATTCGCGTCGAACCGTGCGGGATTATTCAGATAAAAATGTTCCGCTTGAATTGATCAAAAAAGCGATTTTGACTGCCGGAACAGCACCTTCGGGAGCTCATATGCAGCCTTGGCATTTTGTAGTTGTCCGAGATAAAGAGATTAAACGTAAAATTCGTGAAGCGGCGGAAGCAGAGGAATACGAAAGTTACCACAAGCGTATGTCGGAGAAATGGCTGCGAAGATTAGCTCCGCTCGGGACGAATGAACACAAACCTTTCTTAGAAATAGCACCTTATTTGATCGTTGTTTTTCGCGTAAATTCGATTGAGGAAGACGGCGAAAAAGAGCCGACCTATTATTCTCAGGAATCTGTCGGAATTGCCGTCGGGATGTTATTGACCGCACTTCATAATGCAGGTTTGGCAACTTTAACTCACACGCCTTCACCGATGAAATTTTTACAGGAAATTTTAGAACGTCCGAAAAACGAAGTTCCGTTTGTGCTGATTCCCGTCGGCTATCCGGCGGAAGATGCAAAAGTTCCCGACCTCAAACGCAAGATGCTTGATGAAATTATGACGATTGTTTAACGTGGGCAAATTCTTGCTCCGGCTTATCATCAATTAAAAGCGGATAAAAAATCGGAGCGTTGCGGATTTTTTCCTTTCGTTCCTCGATATTTTTTAATAATTCTTTTGCGTTTTCAGGTGGATACTCCGATTCCAAATTTTGTTTAATTTCTTTGTCAGGCATATCTTTTAAAAAACATTCCAAAATAAATAAATCAAAATCATCAAAATTCTCGATTCCCAAAGCGTTCGGCACATTCAAGCCCAAAACACGGGTTTGCGATAAATCGTAAACCCAATCCAGAATTTTATCGAGCGGTTCAGCTTCCGGGAATTTTTCTTTTATCAGAGAAAAAATCAGTTCTTTTCCTTCGATATTCATTAGCAATGCCAAGAAAAATCTGTGTTCGGAGTCGGTTATGTAATTTCGTCGGTTAATTATCTCAAACATTCTCTCCCGATATTCGAAGGTCTTTATAAGCACATCGGCAAATTCTCCGTGTCGTTGTTTGATAACCGCAAAAAGTTCTTCCAGACGGTTTTTCGGTTTGTCGAGATTAAACATTTTGTCAATTCTATTATTTTGCAAATAACCTCTGACGGTTGAAATGATCTGAAATGTCGTTTGCGGGTCGGATTTTGCCAGTAATTCTTTAATGTATTTATCCGTATCGGGATGGTTTGTCCGAATTAATGCGGTAATACATTGAAGTTTTTTAATCGTATTTGCCTCATCAAAAAACGGATCAATCGCAAAATTCGGTTTGTGATACTCGTATTGCGGAAGATGAAGCGGACTTTTATATGTGCGGACGACGATTGTTGCCGAAGGTTGGTCGAGGTGAAAAAGCCCGTGAATATATCCACTTCCCGCCCAGATTTCCTGTATGTCACCGACTTCAAGAATTTGGCAAACCTTGAGTTTTAGATCGCCGATTTTTGTAAAACTATTTATTTTGTTGCTGGTTTCAAATTCATACCAACTGTGAATACTCGAACCCTGCAAAACCTGAAAAGCTCCGCAAAAGGAATGCTGATGAAGCGAGGTCGTGCCTTCGAGCCAGAAATATACGTCAATGTGAAAACGCGGAGCGTTATAGATTGTAATCGGCGGGTCACCGAATTTACCGGGCAAATCCTTTTGTTCGGGAAGATTCGTCTGATTTAAAGTCCAATCTATAACCTCCCAAGCCGTAACTTTTTCGGGAAGATCGGCTTCCTTTAACGCATCCTTAGCGATTGCCGGAAAAATCTCCTCGTCATAATTTTTATCACGCCAGATTTCTTCTATTTTTTCGCCTAATTGATTAAACTGTTCCATAATTTACCCATTAAATACAGGTGGTTGCGGTGGCAATTCGTGTATTGAACTGCCGATTCTCTGAAATCTTTGTTCCTGTTTTTCAGTAATTTTCTTAACTATTATGATAGCTAAAACAGCCGCTACTGCATTTATTATCGCACCAAGCAACAATACTGTCGGAAAATATGTATCAATATTTCCGGCATTATCAATCAAGTTGGAGGAAATTCTGAACAAAAACCCCGAAATTAAAAAAGTCGCCCACCAAAAACCTATTATTGTAGGAGCTCCTAAATCTCCGGCAAGAAAACCTAATTCTTCATCAAATTCAGGATCACTTTCATTCCACAATTCACGCACTACTTGAAACGGTTTTACGAGATTAGCAAGCGGAATAAACCACCAACCAACCGCCCACCCCGGAGAAAATTCAAGGTGTTGTGCTTTTAAAGCCGATAGATTTTTATAAGCATGATATAACCACATTAAAAAAAATACGACAGTTGCGATTCGTAATGGAATTTCAATAAGCGAAAGTATGCCGATTATAGCTAAACCGATTTGCATTGAAGAACCGTCTCCCATATCCATTTGAGCATTAGGAGAAATTATTAAAACTAAACTACCGATTATATAAAAAATTAGAGTCAAAAAGGTAGCCGCCAAAAAACCCATCGCTAGATAAGAATATGTTTTTGGCGAAAGATAATTATTAAATGTATCTGTCATTATTTTTATAAATACCTCACGAATTTATTATTTTCATCAACCATAACAAGTTTTGTTTTGAGTGTTTCATCAGCAAGCTGAAATCCCATAATAATTATTTCTTCACCTTTTTTAACGAGATGTGCTGCCGCACCGTTCATACAGATCACACCCGAATCACGTTCGCCGTAAATTATGTAGGTTTCAAGCCGCGAACCGCTTGTATTACTGACTATCAAAACCTTTTCACCTTCTAAAAATCCGGCTTTTTCGCAGAGGTCTATATCAATCGTGATGCTTCCAACGTAATTTAGATCGGCTTGTGTAACAGTCGCTTTGTGAATTTTTCCGTGTAGAATCCAACGCATATTGTTGTTAGTGAAACAGATTTAATAACAATATACTCAACTTTAGATGAAACAACAATTTGGTTTGAGGTTTTAGCTGTTAGAAATAAAATGAGCTTTGATATTTATTTTTAATTTTCCAAACTGATGCAGGTTTTTCCTTTGCCGAGAGATTTCAGGTCATCTTCCAAATCTGAAGAAGTTCCGTTTAAATCTTTTGAACGTGAGCATTTGTCGTCCCAAAGTCCGCCTTCTTCATTATCTTTTGCAAAAACGAGATGCGTTTCGCCTTTATCGTATGGAGAAACAAATGTGAAATTTTCGTAAACTATAATTTTGATTTTAGAATCTTCGATTCCTTTCCAATATTTTTTTACCTTAAATTCAACAATCTTTTTGTCGCCATCCTTTTCTATATTTATAACTTCACCGATAAATACCGCTTTTGAATTTTTATATTCACTCGCAAATGTCGGAAAAATACAGTCTGCCGATAAATAATTTCTACCCGTTAATCCGTAAAAATCCGATGAACAAATTAAACAAATACTAATCGTTAAAAATGTTAAAATTATTTTTTTCATTAAAAACTCCTCACAAATAAAATCTTAAAAGTAGTTTTTTATAAACGATAACGCACTTTCTTTCGTCGCAATTCCGCTTCTTCGACCTCAAAGTTTTGCAGACGCATCGTTACATCGGCGGTCATATCGAGTTCCGATCTTTCGCCGTTCTCAAGATGAAAATTTCCCGCCGCCGCGATCATTGCCGCATTGTCGGTGGAAAGATGTTTTGAAGGAAAATAGACGGGAATGTTTAGACGCTTGCCGACCTTTTCCGAAGCATCACGCAAAGCCTGATTGCAGGCTACGCCGCCGGCGACGATCAAACTTTTCGGCTTAAATTCTATTGCCTGTTTTTCCATTGTCCTTATCAATGAAACTACAACTGTTCGCTGAAAACTTGCACAAATATCTTTTATTTCCTGAGTCGGTTCTTCGTTTTCTTTCAAAGATTCAATTTCATTTTCCCGCAAGTAACGCATCACGGCGGTTTTCAAACCGCTGAAACTAAAATCCGGTCGCCCGTCGGAAATTTTTGCAATCGGGAATTTTATTGCCTTCGGATTTCCCTCTTTCGCATATTTTTCAATAATCGGACCGCCCGGATAACCGAGTCCGAGCATTTTGGAAACTTTATCAAACGCCTCGCCCGCCGCATCGTCACGTGTGCGTGAAACTAATTTATATTTTCCGCGTTCGGGAGCGTAAAAAAGATTCGTGTGTCCGCCCGAAACGATCAAAGCCATCGTCGGATATTCCGTCGGCGGGTTTTCCAGTTCAACCGAGAAAAAATGTCCTTCAATGTGATTTACGCCGATAAACGGAATGTCCAAACCAAACGCCAGAGCTTTCGCATAACAAACCCCGATAAGTAATGAACCGACAAGTCCCGGACCTTGCGTAACGGCAATTGCTTCAATATCTTTGAGTTGAACATCAGCTTTTTCCAAAGCTTCATCAACAATCGGATCAATTTTGACAAGATGTTCACGCGAAGCAATTTCGGGAACGACTCCACCCCATTTTTTATGAATCTCGATTTGTGAAGAAATCACCGACGACAAAATTTCCCTACCGTCCAGCACAACGGCGGCGGCGGTTTCGTCACAAGAGCTTTCTATTCCTAAAACCAACATATTTATAAGTTTAGTAACATAAAGTTAAACAAACAAGCAGAAAAAATTTTACTTGACTCAAAACAAAAACTTACATATTGTAAGTGTGCTTTACTCATTTCACAAAAAACAGGATGAAAACCAATGAATAACAAAGAATTCCCAAGCCTTTCGGACAAAGAGTATTTGATAATGGAAATGCTTGTTGATAATGAAGAAATGTTCGGTCTTGAGATGGTTGAAGTATCCGAAAATGATCTAAAAAAAGGGACGATTTACGTAACCTTGCAAAGAATGTTCGATAAAAACCTTTTGGATTCCAGAGAAGAAAAAAGAAGTTCTGATGAAGGCGGAATTGCACGAAGAATGTATTTCCCGACGAAATATGGCGAAAGAGTTTTTAAAGCCCAGGAAATTGCCCTTAGATATCTGAATATGGGAAGTTGGTAAAATGAACGCTGCAAGACAAAAAAAACTTGGATAACATCCATTTTACCTAATTAAACGCTTATTTTATTTGTTCGCCCGTCTTTGTTTCAGGTGTATTTAATTCTCCATCACTCACAGAAAATATGGAAAAACCCAAAAGCAAAATTCCGGCAATTACAATGAATATTAAAACAGTTCCTAAAATCCACATTACTCCTCGATAAGATTTTGCCGTATCTTCCCGAACCTCTCTATCTTCTCCGTCAACATTAATAACTTCTTTAGACATTAATTGATAATTTCTCCTTTTTGAACAATCATATAAAAATGAAACTTATCTTTAAAGCATATAATTATTTTAACATTTCGTAAAACCGATTTGTTGATAAATTGACTTATATTCAAGAAGAAAATTGAATGGTATTTTTTATTTTTTTGATTTGACAATTTAGGAGTTTAGAATTATTCTAATTCTAAACTTGGAGGAATAAATTATACAATATGCACAGTACAAAAATTGATCTAAAAAAAGAAACGAGAGAGAAAATCATCGGGCTTTTAAATGACAGACTTGCCGATTCGATAGATTTGAAATCGCAGGCAAAACAAGCTCATTGGAATGTCAAAGGGATGAGTTTTATTGCCCTGCACGAACTTTTCGATCAGGTGGCAACCGAAGTTGAAAACTATACGGACACGATTGCCGAAAGAGTTACGATTTTAGGCGGAACGGCGGAAGGAACGGTTCGCGTTTCGGCTGAAAAATCAACTTTGAGCCAATATCCGTTGGAAATTACCGAAGGACACGATCATGTTGACTCACTTTCGACGGCACTTGCGGATTTCGGTAAAAAGGTTCGCAAGAACATAGACGAAGCCGACAAAGCAGGCGATATGGACACGGCGGATGTTTTCACGGAAGTTTCTCGCGGGATTGATAAATTACTTTGGTTTGTCGAGGCACATATTCAAAGCTAAACTTTTTTCTCACGAATTATTACGGATTACTGTATTATTTGTGTGATTAGTGAATCCAGAACTATGTTCATTTGATATTTAAACTCCAATGAACATAGTTCTATTCTATCCATATTAATTGAAACTCCTGCATTTTCCATTTAGAGTCTTGCTTTTTATATAAAGCTGCACCACCTTCATAACCCAATCTATAATGGACTTTTGCAATTGTCTTATTCTCATTAAAATCAATTCTTAATACTTGAGGATGAGTTTCTATATGCCAATAACCACCCCAATGTCCGTAAATAATCTTTAATTTCTGATTTAAGAAATTTGATCGCTTCTCACTTTCACCTTCTGCTCCACCCGGATTCATTATTACGCCGGGACCAAGAGGGTATTTTTCACTTCCAAGAAATTTATTGATAATCGTGTCGTATTTGGGCAAAAGAAATAGAATTGGCTTTCCTAATTTTAATTCAGGTCGGAAATTATCAATACGCTCCTTTGAAAGCATTGTTGGCTTTGCCTTATCATATATATAATAAGGCAATTCATCTGTTTTGTGTATGGCAATATCTATTGAGTTTTGAACTATTACATATTCAACTTTGGAATAAAGGTTTCTTCCCCGCTCACCAGTTCCAATTTTAGCTAGATTGAAAGGATCATAAAAATCTTGAAAAATTTGATATACATCTTTATGCAATCCTTTCAAAGAATTGATTGAAATGGGCTTGGATTCTTTTTCCCACTTCTTCAAAAATTGTTCATATTGCTCAATTGATTTCTGTTCATATACTTTTTGCAACTCAGTCAATTCAGTTTGGCTAAAGCAAAAAGTAGTTAAAAAAATAATCAATAAAATTAAATTCAGCTTATTTCTCATTTTTTATTTCTCTAGTAACCAAGTTTACTTTTGTGTGAGTTTTATTTACTATTTCGTATAATCAAAAACGATATTCGCAAAAGCCTTCACACCGACATCCAATCGGCTGTCGTCAATATAAAAATCGGGCGTGTGATGACCAGCCGCTTCTGCCGGATTCTTGCCTTTCGGCATTCCGCCGACAAAGAAATAAAACGAAGGTGCTTTTGTGCCAAAATATGAAAAGTCTTCCGCTCCGGTTGTCCATTCGCTTTCGATAACTTTTGTTTTTCCGGCGGCTTTTTCCAAAGACGGCAGCATTTTTTCAACGAGTTCCGGTGTGTTGTATGTAACGAGAGTTTTCGTATCAATCTCGACTTCCGCCGTTGCTCCCTGACTTTCGGCGATAGCTTTGACTGTGTTTCTTATTCGCTGATGAACATCTTTTTGCATTTCCGAATCAAGCGTCCGAATCGTTCCCGCCATTTCCAGAGTTTCGGGAATAATATTTTCACGAACTCCGGCGTTTATTTTACCGACGGTGATGACAACGGGTGCTTTCGTTAAAACCGATTGACGCGAAACGATTGTTTGCAAACCGTTGATAATCATTGTCGCGGTAACAATCGGATCAACTCCTGCCCAAGGTGCAGAACCGTGTGCCTGCTTGCCTTTGACTTTTATTTTGAACCAATCGGAAGCCGCCATCGTCGCACCTTTTTTATAACGAATCGTGCCGATCTCGGTTTGAGAATTTATATGAATTCCAAATATCGCATCAATTTTCGGATTCGTCATGACACCTTCTTCAACCATCAATTCCGCACCGCCGCGTTCTCCTTCGGGCGGACCTTCTTCGGCAGGTTGGAAAATAAACACGACATTCCCCTTAATCTTATCTTTCATTCCCGCCAAAACTTCCGCCGTTCCCATCAGCATCGCCACGTGCGTATCGTGTCCGCAGGCGTGCATTACGGGAACTTTTTCGCCGTTATATTCTGCGACAACTTTTGAGGCAAAAGGAATATTAACTCTTTCTTTGACGGGCAATGCGTCCATATCTGCTCGAAGTCCAATCGTCGGTCCCGGCATCGCTCCTTTCAAAATCCCGATAACACCCGTTTTGGCAATGCCCGTTTTCACCTCAAAGCCAAGTCCACGCATATGATCGGCAACCATTTCCGCCGTCTTAAATTCACGGTTGGAAAGCTCGGGATTTTCGTGAATATGCCGCCGCCATTTAATGATTTTCGGCATAATTTTCGCAGTAGCAGAATTTATCTCACCGCTCATATCTTTTGCATCTGCAAAGTTTACAAATGATATGAAAGTAAACAAAATACACGAAAGGCTGATGATTTTTTTCAACATATTTTCTCCGTTTAGATTTTAGAAAGACTTGTTATTAAGTATTATCGCAGATTAATGAGAATTGAACAAAATAATTGATTCATTGTATTTTTTTTTCTCTCAAATTTTCTTAACAATATCGCCTTTGTGAATCTCCTCCTGCAAACAAAATTTACTTTTTCGGCACAATCCGCAAAATCCTGTCGTCTTCATTCGCTACATCGCCGCGTCCGTCACGATTGGAAGTTGAAAAATATATGTAACCTTCGGGACTTACCGCAACTTCTCGAATCCGACCGTATTTCTTTTTTAATAAATATTCCTGTGCGGTGATCTTCCGTCCGTCAATAACTAATCTAATCAACGATTCGCCTTTTAACGCACCGAAAAAGAAATTATTTTTAAACTCAGGAAAAGTATCGCCGCGATAAAAAGTTCCGCTTGCCGGAGCAACTGCGGGCGAATATTCGATCAGAGGTGTTTCCATCCCTTCCTTCGTCATATCGTGAGAAATCTTTGCCCAACCATAATTTTTGCCGCGTTCGACAATATTTATCTCGTCGCCGCCCGTGCGTTTTTTGAAATATGAAACGCCGTCAATTAAACTTGGTCCGTGTTCGGTTTGCCACATTAAATTCGTTTCGGGATGCCAGTCCATTCCCTGTGCGTTGCGATGCCCGTAAGTCCAGATTTCAGGACGTGCATTTTTCGTATTGATAAACGGATTATCTGCGGGAATCGTCCCATCATCATTCAAACGTAAAGTTTTCCCATTGATCGAACTCAAATCCTGCGAACGCTTTTGTTTCGTACCGTCGCCCGTCGTGATATAAAGTTTTTTATCAACCGGCGAAAAACCGAGACGCATTCCGGCGTGATATTTTGCGGCGGGAATTGCTTCGATAATTGTTTTTCCATCGGTCAATGTTTCACCCGTTTCTTTATAACGGCTGACGCGAACGAATTTATCGCCGCTATTTTCATAAACATAAGCAAAATAAAGCAAATGATTTTCTGCGAAATTCGGGTGCAGAGTCATTCCCATCAAACCCGTCTCGCTTTCGAGTTCAACATCTTTGACGACAAAAAGCGGTTTTTCCAACAACTTTCCATCCTTATCAATTACACGAATTCTGCCCGGACGTTCCGTTACAAATATGCGTCCGTCGGGAGCAAAAACGATTGACCAAGGCACTTCCAATCCGGTTGCCACAGTTTCCACTTCAAACTGCGGACGCTCTTTCGGCAGAGGTAGTTCATCCGAATCCGAATCGGTAAAAGCCGTGTTCGCACAGGCAATATTTGAAACTGTAAAGATAATTAAAACTGCGTGAAATATAATTTTTTGTAACTGCATATTTTTATATAAAGCCTAAGAATTAAGAAATAGAATGCGGATTTCGCGGATTCGGCGGATTTCCGCGAATTTATTTTTTATAATTTATTGTTTTTGTTTTTGTTTTTTCGCATTCTTTCACGTTTATTCGCGGGCAAAATTCTTATTCTTACCAATCGCAAATCTAAAATCTAAAACCTAAAATCATTTAAGACTTGCATAGACTTTGCCCAAAAACTCATCAATTTTGTCGTTCTCGATCCAACGTGCAACAACTACGATGCTGTTTTTGCGATCTATGTAAACTATATTTGTGCCATTGCCGAGAAAAGCAATCGTGCCTTCGGGAGCGTTCGGATAAAGTTTTTTGTCGGTGTTCAAAAAGAAATTCATAAACCCGTAAGTCGGATTCGGAACGCTCGGAGTTTCCGCCATTTTTAGGAATTCTTTTGATAATAATTGCTTGCCATTCCAATTTCCGTTTTGTTCAACTAAATAACCGAAACGTGCCAAATCACGGGCGTTGATAAACATTCCGCCGCCCCAATGCCCGCCGCCGCTGACCGATTGCATAATTTGTCCGTCAATTAAAACAAACGAATTTTCATAACCGTGCCAACGCCACGATTGAGATGCACCGATCTCATCCATAATATTTTCTTTCAAAACCTGCGGCAGAGATTTTCGCCAAATATTTAATGCCATAAGTGCCAGCAAATTCACTCGCGTATCGTTATATTCATAAACCGTTCCGGGTTGGCTTCGCTCTTTATTTAACCAAGTTGAAGAATCCCGATCAGGTCTGTCCGCCCAATCGGGTTTGTTCCAAAGCGTCCCTTCCCAACTACTGTTTTGTTGTAATAAATTTTCCCAAGTGATTTTTTTATTATATTCGCTTTCAAATAGTTCAAGAAATTTCGACTTCCCGAATTTCTCCGCATCATCAAATCTTTGCAGAGGATTATAAACAGAAACGGGAGCAATTTCTTTATAAACAGGCGATTTCAGATTCGGAATCAACTTTTGGTCAAACGCCAGACCAACCGTTGCCGTCAAAAAACTTTTCGTTACCGAATGTGTCATATCAACCCGAAACGGCTCGCCCCATTCGGCGACAATAAATCCATTTTTGATAATAATTCCTGTCATTTCGCCCCGGGTTTCATAAGGTCCGACAGATTCGCCAAACGGTTCGCGTCCGAATGTTTGTGCTTGTCCAAGTTCCTGATCTCTCGGTGCTTTTGCTTCATTTGCTTTCGCAAAGTCAATTGCTGCTTTTAGTTTTGCAGAATCAAATTTTGCCTGTTCCGCCGTTCGCATTTCCCACTTATCGCTTGTGGGAAAATAATCTTTCTGAGCAAGTGCTGAAACACTTAAAGCGAATATTAAAACGAATATTTTAACGGAAAAGTATTTATTCATAATTTTCTATTGAAAGTTTTTCGATGATTATATCAAATACTATTTAAATAGTTTGATACTTTTTTGCTTATTTCATAAAAAAAAGACGAGCCGAAAGCCCATCCTTTAAAGTTTTATTTTTGATTTTTAACTATTCCTCATCGCGTCCGTGAGCGTGTGCAGGGGGCGAAGTTGCCTCGACGGCGGTGAAAGTTTCGAGAATTTTATACGTGTGTTCCGCATTTTTCGGTACGACGTAAGAATCGCCTTCTTCCAAAATAACCATTTGACCTTCAAGATGAAGTTCGGCTTTTCCCTTTAAAACATAACCAACCGTTTCATAATCGCGTTTTCTTGTTTCCTTTTTGTCTTTGTGCGGTTCTTCATTTTCCCAAAGACGCATTGCCACATCTTTTCCCGAAGCTAAATATTTTTGTCCCATATCACCTTTCGGCGAAGTATCTGCCATAACTTTTTTTACTGATGTATCGTTCATAATAATACTAAATTCCTCCTTATTTTATAAATTAAACAAGCAAGAGATATGCCAAGCGGATTTTTAGTGAAAATATGGGACTTTATGATTTTTCATCATACAATTCAGGCTCAAAAAATTTTAGAGTGTTTCAAATTAATTCACTTTAGCTTCGATTTTGAATTCTTTACTTGCGGCAAGTTTTCCGTCTAAAAAAATATCAACCCGATAATCACCAACCGCCCAGATTTTATTTGGTGAAGCATTAAAACTTACACTATTTTCGCCGTCTTTTGTTTTATAACTGACTGTAACAATTTTTATGTCGGCTCGTAATCCCTTAGCTTTGACAGCGATAAAATTCATTTTTACTAATGTTGGTATATCTGAACTCAGGTCTATATAACAAGTGATCGGAATATCTTTTGTATTGAAAACTTCAAGCCCTTCCTCAATATTTCCATCTTTGTCTTTGCGGGCAAGCGAAAGTTTTTCCACGCTTTGTTCTGTTTTTTCCGGCAAATCTTTCGTCTGAGCAAACGCACCGAACACGAAAAAAAGACACAGAGATCCCGTCAGGATAAATTTCATAATTTTCCTCCGATATATTAATTTTGAATTTTGAATTTAATGAAGATTATTGCAATAAACCTTTAATCTTAAAAGGTGCATCAACTGGAAAATTGGTTGTCCTGACTGCTGAATTTATTTTAATTTGTTGAAAACATCCTCAATTGCCGCCTTTGTAAACGGCACAAGCGGAACGGTTTTCATTATGTGCAAATCTTCTTTTATTGAGGTTTCTTCGTCAAGAAATTTCAAAACTTGTGAAGTTTTATTTTCTCTAAAAAGACTCGTAAAAACTTCGTCCGCCGGATGCTTTTTAGAGTGCAGAACATTAAGCAGAACGCTGTCCATATAAAGTTTCCAATTTTGAATTTTCAATTTTGAATTTTTAATTGAATCTGTTTTTTCTAAACTCTCTACCAAATTTTGCAAGCGTTTTTGTGTTCGTTTGAAACTGTAACCCGTTGAAGGTTTGACGTATCCGCCCGCCGTTCCGATTCTGATAATTTTCGCATTTGGAAACTCTTCGTGCGGTTCGTCCGACATCGGAATTATGCCGGATTCCGTTTCGTTTATTTTGTAGGTTTCAACCTGCAAAATCTCCGAAATATATTTTTTCAAATTTGCTTCGTATTCTTCTTTTTCAATCAAATTATCCGAAAAGATCGTAAATTCGATCAGAGCTTTTTTTGGTGACACCGGCAAAATATAAATAAATCTACATTCATCTTTCTGCTCAACCCGAAAATCAAAAAGTGTCGGTTCATCCTTTTTAAAAACATCTTGAGAAGTTTCAATTTCCCAGCCGAGAAAATGCTGCCAAAGATTATGATATGTCGGATTGTCATATTTTTTTCGTGTCCAACTATCGAAGATAAATTTGTCTGCAAAAAACTCGCCTTTGTCAGTTTTCACCGAATCATTTTCAACTTCCAAAATATCAGCTTGCAGAAATGTGAAATTAGAATTTGTTTCAAGTTTTGAAATCACAAACTCATAAAAATCTATTGCCCGAATCATTTTGTATTGATAATTTTCGAGTTCTAAAAGTTCACTAAACCTCTGCGTTCCGTGAAACCAAAATTGATTCCAACTTCGGAAAACAATTTCCTCAAACGCCGATTTCCCTTTTTCCCAAAAACACCAGGTGTGGTCGTTTTTATTTTTCTCTTCACGGTCAATTATCAAAACTTTTTTACCTTTTAACGAACTCTCATCCAAATAAAATCCAAGCGAAAGCCCCGCCATTCCGCCGCCCGCAATTATGTAATCGAAAGTGTTTTTCGCCACATATTCAGTTTTGCAAAATCGCTGAACTATTTCAAAGCACTTATGTTATCTTATTTTTATTATGAAAAATTTGATTTTAGCTTCAACGCTTGTTTTATTATTTATATCTATGGCTTTTGGACAAAATGACAAAAAGAATCTAAAGATCGAAAATGCGGTCAAAAAAGTTTTAGACATACAAACCGAAGCGTGGAACAAATGCGACATCGAAGGTTTTATGCAGGGTTATTGGAAGTCGGAAGAGTTGAGTTTTACTTCCGGCAACAAGAACACACGGGGCTGGCAGGCAACTTTTGATAATTATAAACGCGGATATTCGGACTGCGATAAAATGGGCAAACTTTCATTTTCCGAATTAGATATAACTGTTTTGAGCGAAAAATCCGCAATGGTTCGCGGACGTTTTTTGCTGGAGAGAAAAGAGGATAAGCCGACGGGATTATTTACATTGATTTTTAGAAAATTCAAAAACGGCTGGAAAATCATTCACGATCACACATCAGTTTGAGAAAATATGGAAAAATCTATAGATGATTCGGAACACGAAGATGAAAAACCTGCTTATTTGATTGGATGCTGCCGACACTTCTGGGAAACATTATCGGTGGAGTTTCGCTCGTTGCCGTGCTTGCACACGCACAGGTCGTTAATCAACCTGATAAAAAAAATATGCGTTAGTCAATAAACATCTTTTTTTATTTTAAGGTTCTGAGAACTTTATATATCTTTTGGAATGCGGATTGTTTGTAGATATATTAAAATTAATAAACGAGAACAAAATTATATTTAAGGAAGAAGGTTAAAAAATTATGGATAATACAAGACAAGAGGCGATTGATAAACTTAGAGATTTGATACAAGATGTTGATACCGCGATGCTTACGACGATTGACAGTGGAGTTTTGCGGTCGCGTCCGATGGATACGCAGCAAGTCGAATTCGACGGTGATCTGTGGTTTATGACGAGCAGTGAAAACCACCACGTAGATGAAATAATGAAAGATAATCGTGTAAATGTTTCATACGCTTCGCCCGATGATAATACATATGTTTCAGTTTCGGGCAAAGCGGAATTTTCCACCGACCGCGATAAAATCGCCGAACTTTGGAGTCTCGAACACAAAGCATGGTTTCCTGAAGGACAAGACGACCCGAATTTGATCTTGTTGAAAATAGTTGTTGAACAAGCTGAATATTGGGATGTAACCTCAAGCGTTTTTACACAGATTGCGGGATTTCTAAAAGTAGTTGCGACGGGCGAAGCCGCAGACGGCGGTGAGAATAAGAAAATCGGATTTTAAGAAATTTCCCGGATTAAAAACAAAAGATGTCTAAGCAGTTTGCTGGTTGGTTTTTATCATTGTATAGCAATCACAGGACATCTTTTTCAAATTTGCTTCATCAAGTATGATGATTTTTCCGCGTCGGGAATCAATTATTCCTTTTTGGCGGAGGGTTTGCGTAATTAAGGTAATGCTCGGACGGTAAGTTCCCAGATAATTGGCGATTTGTTCTTGAGTCAGTGGAAGATTTTTATCATCGCAACGCTCATTTATCATCAAAAGCCAGAGGCACAGGCGTTCTTCAATCGTATGATGATTATTGCAGATTATTTTTTGCGATATTTGGGAAATATACAGATTGATGAAATTAAAAAATATTTTTTTAACTGCTTCTTTGCTATTAGTTTCCAGTTCAAATGCCTTTGAATCTATTCGATAAGCCTGACCGGGAATTAAAACCTGTGACCAGTTTCTTGAACAATTGGAATTAAGAACTGAACTTGCACCGACAATTCCTTCTCTGCCGACCATTGATAGTTCAATGGTTTTTCCATTTTGCAGAATATGATACTCGGAAATAACAGCTGTTTCAGGAAAATACAGAGAATGTATAAAATTATCCGGTTGATAAATATATTCATCCTTATCAAGCTGCACTAATTCCATTAATGAATAAAGATTTTGCAAATCAGAAACGGGTAAACTGCTGAGGAGTTCGTTTTTGATTTGTTGATTAAATATATTTGTTTGAAACAGATCGTTCTTTTCAAAAGTTTTTTGACTGACAACCTCTTTCAATTTGTTGGAAATTACCTTATCTACAGACTTTGAACCATTGTGCCGGAATTTATAATTTTGATTCATACTTCCCCTTTATTTAACAACACCAAAAATTAGCTGTACAAATTGCTTTTCTATGGACTTATTGATTTGAAATTTTATTTTACGAAAACAACAAATTATAATTAAATGGGGAAAAGAAAAATTTGCCGTTTCAAGCCTATATTCGCTGGAAAAGTTGCATTGGATTCAGAATGTTTATTTTTAAAATCGAAACGGAAGCCTTCAATATAAAAACTATCAAACTTTATTATCCGTTATTTGCTTTCAGAAAGTATTCATCAGTAGTTTACTTTTTACTTCCCAGACGTTTTTTCAAACCCCTGAAACCCAACACACAAGGTTTTGCCAATGCTGCCAAATATCCCGGCAGTGAGTAATTATATATCAAATGCCTCAGCAATAATTTATATTCTCCGAAATAAATGTAATTAAAAATATAAGGACTTTTTAAAAATGCTTTGCATATTAAGGATTTGGTCAAACCGAACTGTTGCCTGACGAAGATCGGGAATTCCTCAACAAAAACAGGGTCATCCTGAATTTCAGAACTCAAGCCGCCCTCTTCATAATCGGCAATTAAAAGATTAACATATCGCTTGGTAATTGCTCTATCAAGAAAACATCTTAAATTAAGAAACCAATCGGCGAAACTTTTATATTTTACATCGAATTTTCCGATAATATCGAAAATGGTGCGGTGATAAAAAATGCCTTGTTGACAAATATTATCCCTGATAAATAAATCGGCGGTGAATTTTTTACCGTTGTAAGTTTTCTGTTTTACAAAATAACATTTGCCGTAAATCAATGACGGAGTTTCAGGCAGTAAAAATTCTTCGACTTGTTCCAGAATATCCGCTTTCAGACAGTCGCCCGCACCTATAAAATAGAGATATTTTCCCGATGCTAAATCTATCGCTTTATTAAAAGCATAATAAACACCTTCGTCTTTTTCGGAAATAAGAGTTAAATTGTTTTCGTATTTTTTTATAAACTCAAGCGTATCATCCGTCGAAGCCCCGTCCATAATAATCAGTTCAAACAAATCTTTCTTCTGCGAAAAGATCGAACCCAAAGTCTTTTCAATCTTTTGACCGCAATTATATGTTGCGATAATTATTGAAAATACCTTTTGATTATTTGTATCGGATAACGCCATAAAACATTATTTTCTACATTTCTTTAAATTATCGCACACAAAATCTATCTGACTTTCGGTTAAACCCGCCCAGGTCGGCAGGCTGAGTCCATTTCGGGACAGATTTTCAGCGACGGGAAATGTTTCGCCGGAAACCGAATCAATATACGGCGGCATCGAATGTGCGGGATAAAATAAAGGTCTGGTTTCGATTCCCTGTTCAGCTAATATTTCAATCACCGCATCACGATTCTGCCAAAACTCCGTTTGAAGAACAATGCTGAACATCCAATAAACGTGCTTTGCCCAAACTTGTTCCGGCTGAAATATAATTCCGGGCATTTCCCCCAAACGCTCACGGTAAAGTTCGGCAATATTTTTTCTCAGTTCAATCTGCTGCTGAATTTTTTCCAGTTGAGCAAGTCCGATTGCCGCCGGTAAATTCATCATCCGATAATTATAACCGATAATCGGATGCCAGTAACGGCGATTCAAATCCATTCCCTGACCGCGTAGCAATCTCGCCCGTGCCGCCAATTCTTCATCATCAGTTACAACCATACCGCCTTCGCCGGTAGTGATAATTTTATTGGCGTAAAAACTAAAAGCGGCGGCATTACCGATTGACCCGACAACTTTTTCATTGCAGATCGCTCCGTGAGCCTCCGCCGCATCCTCCAGTAAAAATAAATTATGACGTTGGGCGATGTCCTGTAATTCGTTCATTCTTGCGGGATGTCCGTATAAATGAACGGCGATAATTCCCTTTGTGCGTGGGGTGATCTTTGCTTCGACCTGCTTAGGATCGAGATTCCACGTTTCGGATTCCGAATCAACAAAAACGGGTTTTGCACCGCAATATGTTACGGAGTTCGGCGTAGCTACAAAGGTCAGAGTTGGAATGATTACTTCGTCGCCCGTTTGGACACCAAGTGCAAGCAGTGCAAGATGCAAAGCTACTGTGCCGTTACAGCAAGCAATAGCGTGGCGGACATTGCAGAATTCGGCAAAATTGTTTTCGAACAATTCGACATATTTGCCCGCCGATGAAATCCAACCTGATTCCATACAGTCGTCAACATATTTTTTTTCATTGCCAATAAAAGCAGTGTTGGCTACCGGAATATCGTAGGACATCAGTAATTAAAATTTCTTATCAGCTTTGGATTTTAAGATAGTATCGAGGGATTTTGAAATCTCGACGCCGTCAGTTCCTTGAACCTGTTGACGCTTATTTCGGGCTATACGAGCACGATTTTTCAGATGATCGGTGAATAATTGTCCAACATAAAAAATACTGCTCACAGGTGCGAGTGTAAAAGCGGATGTGAGAAATCGTAATGTTTTTAATGAAGATTGAAGAACTACTGAAGATAAACCGTGACGTTTCAACTTTAAACGCACAAAGTTTAAGTGATTGACCGCTAACCTTCTCCGAAAGATAGCTTTTTCCGCAGAAGTCAGATGTTCCCGAAAATATTGTGCAAACAGCGGTTCGTCGTGTAAACCGAATTCGGCGAGAACTTCCAAAGGATCTCTGCCATGATAGATATTGTCAACGTGAGTATATTTTTTCCAGTAAGGTGTCAAAGTAAAAGCCGCCCGGCACGGTTTCCTTAAAACCATCTCCAAGATCAGAAACCAGTCATCGGCAATCTTCATTTCCTCATTCCAACCCGAAGCGATTGAAGAATGTTTCATTAACAGTGCCGAAGTAGGTGCGGGACAGGAATTGATAAAAAGTTCCCGAACTTCTTTATCGTCTAAAAGTGCCCACTCGCCGTCTTGATTTTCAGAATATTTTTGCCATATTCCGTCTTGTTCCATATCACTAATTGAATGTTCGGTATCGGTAAATTCAGTCCAATTCAGAAAAACAAAATCCACTTTATAATGCTCCAAGGCAGAAGCTGCGGTTTCAAGAAAATTATCAAACCAAATATCATCTGAATCGAGTGAAGCTATATACTCGCCTTTAGCGAATTTAAACCCTAAATTTCGAGCCGCACCTTGTCCTTTATTTTCCTGATAGTAATATTCAACATCTTCAAATTGTGCAACTATTTCCGCAGTATTATCCTGAGAACCGTCATCAGCAACAATTATCTGAATGTTCGGATAACTCTGGGCTTTGACGCTCTGTATGGCTTTAACGAGCAATTTTGCCCGATTAAATGTAGGTATAATTACAGAAATTAATTTTCGGGACATAATAGTTATAGAGAGTATTAAACTGTTTTGTTTTTACTCTCCACTAAATAATCGGCTTGTCTGCAAAACCTTTTTCGTAAATAATCCATAGTCCGATGCAAATACTAAATAAACCTGCGAATAATTTCAACAAATTGTTCAAGCGGTTAAAATGTAAAGCTGTCAAATAAAGCGGCAGACTTACGAGCATACTCATCAGCATCATTCCACCGATTGAACCGAGTCCAAAGATAATTATGTAAAGCAAACCTATCGTCTGTGATTCGATGGTCGGCAAAACCAAAAGCATCAAACCCGCACTACCTGCAAGTCCGTGAACCATTCCGATAATCAAAGGACGCGGAGCAAGCGAAAATCCGTGATGCGTATGCGGTTCATTAGCTGTGTGTATATCTTCGTGCAGATGCGGGTGTGCGTGCAGATGTTCGCCGTGTTCGTGTTTATGAAAATGAAGTTGACCGCCGCGAAACATTTTCTGTATGACGTTTATTCCCAAAAACAGAAGCATAATACCGACGAAGAATTCCAAGATATTTTCCATCTGGCTGCTTACACGAAACTCAAGCAATATCACGAGAATGCCGACTGCCAATAATGAAATTGTGTGTCCTAATCCCCAGATTCCGCCGATAATTGCAGAACTCCAGAGGCTTTTTCTTTCGGTAACAATTGTTGAAACAGCGGCGATATGATCCGCTTCGACGGCGTGTTTTAAGCCGAGCAGAAAACCGAAAAACAGGATTGACAGAGTTGATATTGCCATAAAACGCTCTCCTTTATTTACATCGCAAATGAATTATAGCAAATTACTGCTCCAAGGCACGATATTACAAATGCACTAAAAACAGGCAGAGCTTTTATGACTGGATTTTGTCCAAGTGACGGACGGTCTAAAAGTTTACCGAGGTATAGAAATGCCAAGCCGACGCACATCAAAGTTGCCGCCAAACCAATACTGAAAGCTATCGTCAGCACAAATCCGTAACCGATCCGATTTAATGAAATCGCCGAAAGCATCAAAACCAATGCGGAAGGACAAGGCAGTAATCCGCCTGAAATACCAAGTGCTAAAAGGCTTTTCCAAGTTATGTTTTCGGGCGGTTGATGCGAATGTGTGTGTCCATCGTGTGTGTGAACAAAATCATCGTGTTGATGCTCACCATGCTCATCGTGTTCATGATGCTCATGATGTTCGTGATGAAATCCCGCAGCTTCACCGTGTCCGTCAAAATGGTTGTGGTCGTGGTGATGCTGATGTTTTGATTTATAGCCTAAAGCGGAAAACAGACGGTCTTTGAAAAGATTTAAACCGATAAACAATACGAGCAAACCCGAAATAAAACTAAGAAAAGGCATAATGCGTTCGGGTAGTATAAATTGAGAAGCGAATAGTGTGATCAATCCCAATGCAAAAACTCCGAGCGTATGTGTGATCGTTACGGTCAGTCCTAAAAACATTGCGTGTTTAATAGTTCCTTTTGAACCGACGAGATACGCACCGACGACCGTTTTTCCGTGTCCGGGTGACATTGCGTGCATTGCTCCGAGTCCGAAAGCAAGCAGCAAGCCCATAAAAATAATAAATGGTGTAACTTCAGTTTCGGAGATCAGTTCGGCGAGTCTGTCCTTTTGAACGGGTGAACTGACAGTTCCGTTTCTATTTTGAAGTGCTTTGGTATTTGCCGGAATGTCCGCTGTTGTAAAAGAAAGTTCCGCTTCCCGTTCGGTCAAAGGTGCGGTCAGCATATCTTCGGGATAAGTTTTTAATTCGTCGCTTAAAGCACTGCCGAAAGCATTGCTGTCAAAAACATTTATGCCCGGTGTGCGGTTGATAACGATTTCGTTCCATCCGACACGCTCATTAAAATTTGTATTTTCAAATCGCAGACGATGAATAGCATCGGTTGTATTTTCGGGAATTTTTGCCGTAAACTTCCAATCAATTTTCAGAATCGGCAGATTTCCACTTCCCAAAGGAATAGAAATTTCCTTTGATTCGGTTTGAATGTTTAGCGGCTTGTCGTCAAGAAAAAGTTTTAGATTTGCGATGTATTGCGGCGTGATTTTTTCAAGATACGCATTAAGTTCAGCATCGGAGAGTTTTTTATCGTTGTTCGTATCAATTTGTTGTGATTCCTGAAATGTCGGAACTTCCGCCATATCCAGAAAACAATGCAGATTTATCTGATCTTTTTCAATTTCGATGCGTGAAAAATTATTAACGCTGAAATTTCCCAGCGGATGAGCATTTACCGAAATAATAAAGACAAATAAAAAAAGAAAAATTGAAGTTATTTTATTCCACATATCCATACTACGGACTAAGAAATTAAAAAGGCAAAATTAAAAATATAAAAACTAAAAAAGAACTTAAACTCCAACAATTTTCTATTATCAATTACTGCTAAGTTCGTTTAATTTTTTCTTGGCGACCTCGGCTTGAAGAATATCAAAATAAGGATTTATGCTTAAAGCCTCTTTTAAATATTCTTTTCCTTTTTCATCATTGTCTAATGCCAGAGCAATCATACCTGCGTGGAAATAAAGCCGTGCATCGCGTGTTCCCAAACGCATTGCTTGATCCATCTCAGCTTTTGCTTCGGCGAAATTGCCTTTTTTGTATAGAGTCCAGGCAAGGACATCGGAAGTATAAATATCTTTGCGTTTTTTACGTTCATCTTTGGCGGTTTCCAGAGCTCTATCAAGATTCATATTGTGGTCAGCCCAGAACAGAGCCAATTCACGCGAGTAAGTTCCGCTCACCGCTCCATTTTTTTCGATAAATTCGACCTGTTCATACTGCTTTTTAGCTTCATCGGTTTTTCCGAGTTTAGCATATAAATCTCCGAGTGCAGCGATATAATCAGGCAAAGGAACTCGCTCGATAGCACGTTTATATAATCTTATAGCTTCTTCGTTATCACCATTTGCAAAACGTGCTTTTGCTTTCGCGGCGAGTGCCAGATGATAATCGGGGAATGAAAAAAGAGCGAAATCATATTCGTGTTCGGCTTCTTTCAATTTACCCAAGTTCATTAACTCATCACCTAAATGAACACGAGTCCAGGCAATACTTTCAGGATTACCGGGACTTGCCGATGTGGCAGCCATCTTCATCATTCCAGCCGCACCTTTTGTATCGCCATGGAGCGAACGCAGGTAGGAAATTCTTGAATATGAAGCTGTGTCCGGTCTTAGATCAACCATTTTCTGAGCGGCATCAACCGCTTCGTCATACTTACCTAATTCAACGAGTGCATCGACCATTGCTCCGTAAACTTCGTGGTCATTCGGATTGATCGCCTGAGCTTTTTTAGCCATTTCCAATGCTTCGGCAAAACGGTGAAAATTCAGCAGAACTGCGGCTTGAGTTTTCAAACCATCATAATTATCCGGTTTAACTCTGAAAGAATGTTTGACTGCTTCTTCAGCTCTCGCGTTAAAACTAAAATCTCCGGTTTCGCGTGCCTTCTGCATAAATGCGGCAGCAAGCATATTATATCCCTGCGGATTTTCAGGAGCTTGTTTAATATTATTTTGAGCACTTCTGATATGTTTATCAGCCGCTGTTTTTTGATTCGTCGTAATCGGCTGCAAAAGCTCTGCTTCGGGAGATACAGAACTTTTGGAAAATGCCATAACTATTACAGCTAAGATAATTCCGATAATAATGCCGGGAATTGCTATTAAGAAAAATTGTTTACGCATTTTATTTTGATTGTAAAGTCATAAATACGTGAGTGACATAATTGTTTAAAAACATCACTCACGTATTTTTGAGTTAATAAAGAGAATTGAATAAATTCAAATCTCTTCAAGTTTTAGTTATTACGGACGCGGTGTCGCTGTTGGAGCACATGCTCCGTCAGGCGTTGTTGAACACTCACGACCATGATATGGATTCTCGTAACCACTCCAAGGTGAAGCAAGAAACGGGAATGTCGTGCGGAACGGTTTATCGTTCTGCGTTACACCATCACCAAGTGCATTGTTCGGGAATTGATTACAACTCTGCGTTCCCGGCATCGTACCGTTTTGAGCTGAACAAGCATTACCCGGAAGTAATACACCTGCTGCTACCCGCAAAGTAATATCAACTACATCATCACCAACTCTGCGACCATTTGGATAACCACCGTTATCGCCGGCAATTACACCGAGACGATTAAATCCGGGTGAACCTATTCCTACCGGCGGAATTGCGGTGTTCAATCTCATCAAGTCAGACGGAACTGCTCCCGGTCCTGCTGTCGGATCCATTGGATCATTTTGAAAAGGCGGACGAGTCGCTCCCGGAACACCTGTTAGATATACTCTGACAAGATCAACTCTACCTTGTGTCGGTGCATCAAAAATTACCGGATAGAAAAAATTAAGCAAAGCCACAGGCTCAACCGGACGTGCCGCAGTTCCTTGAACAAAAACTCTACGGGTACTATCCGAAATCGGTAACTGGGCGTTATATAAATCTTTATCGTTTTCTGAAACCGTTTTTGATGTTCCTCTCGGAATAAACAATTCATTAAAAAGCGGATTTGCCAAACGCGAAACCTGCACGCAGCCTGTACTTGGAGCTTGAGCTAATGAGCAGTCGCCCGTAACAGTTGCTGTTCCGTTCGTATTCAGAACACGAGTTCCCGGACGGCTTGCCGTTGAATAGAAACCGATGATCGCAGCCGGATCGGTCGGTCCGGTCGGTGCTCGTCCGGTAACAGTTATCAAGCTGGTCGGAATTTCAATACCGATGGTATTGACGCTATAGCCGGCAAAAGTATCCACACCTGCTGAAACAGGTCTCGGAATTATGTGATTCGGATTGAAAGGTCTCAAACCGAGCAAGTCAAAAGTTGAAGCCAAGTCAACATAGAAACCGTCATCACGCTGTCCGGCAAAAAGTCTAATGTTACCCGCACCCGTTGCAACCGTTCTGATTGCAGGTTCGGCAAGAGCCGTTTCATAATTCGGTGTCGAACGCGGTCCGATGTTTACGGGCGGAACCGGAACATCCGTTGCAAGTGTAAACTGAGCAAATCCACTTCCCTGACGAACAAGTCCGTGTACATTATAGAATTGTCTGACATTCAAATCAGGATCATCTAAACTGGTAACTTGACCCGTGTTATATAAGAAAGTATCGCCGTTTCTTACTTCCGTGCGAAAACGAAACTGAATCGCCAGATCAAGTTCGGCATTGCCGCTGTTATCCAATCTGATCTGATAAACTACGTTATCGTCAAACGTGTAGTAGGTCGGTCCGCCGCCCGGTTCTTCAAACGGTATAAAGTTTGCCAATAAAGTAACCTTAGTCGCATCATTAGGACTGACAAATGCATAAAGGTCTGTATTATCCGCTGTCGGGTCATCAGCAATTAACGGAGCTTCGCGGTGACTTGAAGCATCCGCCGTTCCCATATCGGGCAGTCCGGTCAGCAACATAGTAAATGCTGTAACCATGGCAACTGCCATTACTAATAGAGCTTGTGTTCTTTTTTTCATTATTTTTTCCCTCTGTCTTATTTTTCTTGTTGGTTATTTCCCAAAGTTTAGTGCTTAGAAATTAGGTGTAAGCAAAAATGTGATTTTTCGTATTTTTAAACGACACCTTAATTCTGTTTAAAAATCTTTAATATAAATAAATTCGTACGGTAACGAGATTTAGATTCATACTATCTTTAAAATTCAAATTCTCAAAACTGATTTGGTTTAAGATAACTTAAAACTTGAATAAAAAATGTATGTTTTTATACACTTCATAAAGAAATTTCTAAATTAAATGTTAAGCCATTGAGTATGGCTTGAAATAAAGTTTAAATAATAATTGAAAAACTTTCCGGCTACTTTGCAGATAAAAGTAAATTACCATACTTATTTATTATCATAATCGCGTAGAAATGTTTGCTCTAGTTCAAGAACATTTTGCTTCCTGTTTCTTATCGGTTTTGCCGGGACTCCGAAATAAATTTTCCAGGGTAGTGTATCTTTTTTAATTAGCGAAAGTAAGCTGATAACAGTTCCTTCTGAAATTGTTACGCCCGGTAAAACAATACTTCCCGGACCTACTGATGCGTGATTTTTAAGATAAATTGTTCCTTTGGTAACATTTGTCAGTTTAGAATCAAATAATGGACCTACTAAATATAAACCGCTGAAATCATCCGATTGGGAATAAAGCAAACTCCTGCTGCCGGTTCCCGTAAAGTCCTCCATAACTATACCGGAACCTCCCGAAAGCTGAGAAAATGAACAAATATGCACGTGAGAACCAATTTTTATTTTCCCTGTCAGAATACAAAAATCATCAATTCTAACATTATCGCCGATTTCCAAATCACTACAATAAATACTTGTTTTTCTACTTATTAAAACATTTTTCCCAAATTTTATTCCTAATTCACTTAATTCTTTTTCTGAAAAAAATCCGCTATCTTTCATTTTGTTACCTGCCAATTTGTATTCACAACATTTATTTTGTCATTTCCATTTTTCAGTAAAATTCTATTAAACTAATTCAGTAATTATGCGATTACTTAAATTAGGCACATATTACCATACATATCTTCAGAACTTTTATAAAAAACAGCCTGAAATAAAAACTCAGTCATACGCTGTTCAGCATAAAGAATTGATCGAAGATTGTTTCGGTGCTTCAGATTTTTGGAGCAAAGCCTTAAATAAATTGGGTTATGAAACAGTTGACATTATTGCCAACGCCGAATTTCTGCAAAAAACTTGGGCAAGCGAAAATGCTGCGGATTTTGATGAAGATAATTGGCTTTTTGAAATCGCTGCGGAACAAATTAAAAAATTTCGTCCCGATATTTTATTTATTGCCGATTACACGACATTTACCGCCGAATTTATAAGAAATATCCGTCGTGAATGTCCTTCGATTCGTCTTGTTTTAGGTTGGTGCGGGGCAGGCTATTTTGATTCATCTGTTTTCCGCGAATGGGATATTGCTCTTTCGTGCATTCCCGAAATGGTTGCGGATTTTAACAAAAAAGGCATCCGCAGTTTTCACGTCAATCACGCTTTTGCTCCGCGAATTTTGGATAAACTGGATTTAGAATCTCCACCGAATACGGATTTTGCTTTTATCGGTTCGATTGTCAAACACAATAAATTTCATATCGAGCGTGAACAACTTCTAATTCATTTGGTCAAATCTACAAATCTGCAAATCTGGGCGGATTTGGAACGTCCGACATTCAAACAGCGTTACAATACGTCGGCTCGCCGAAAGGTTTATGATATTGTAAATGCCGGAAAAAATGCGGGAGTTTCGGAAAAAATTTTGAATTCGTTACCGTTTGTGCGAAAAGTCGCAAAATGGGATTCGCCGCCGAATTTGGAACAATTTGTTGATGAACAAATTCTGCGTCGGACGCATCCGCCTTTGTTCGGTGTCGAGATGTTTCAAAAACTGCGTAACAGCCGCATTGTTTTTAACAATCACATAGACGTTTCGCCCATTAGTGCTTCAAATATGCGTCTGTTTGAAACAACGGGTGTCGGGGCGTGTTTGATAACCGATTGGAAGGAAAATATTTCGGATTTATTTGAACCGGACAAGGAAGTTTTGACCTATCGTTCAGCAGAAGAATGTACCGAAAAAGTCAAATATCTGTTGGAACACGAAGACGAGCGAAGTGCGATTGCTGCTGCTGGTCAACGCCGAACTTTAAGTGAACACACTTTCGACAAACGAACCGCACGAATTGACGAAATCATCCGCAGAAGTTTAACTTCTTAGATTATAAAAGCATTTTAAAAAGAATTTTGTAATCTGAAAACAGTCAATATATTAATGAAACCCATTATCCGAGTTAAAAATTTAAGCAAGCAGTATAAAGTCAGACTTGGTAAAACTCCATTTCCTACTTTTAGAGAGTCAATTGTCAACTCTTTAAAATCTCCGCTCAAAAAATTTGGTAAAAATAATAGTGAAAATTTCTGGGCATTACGTGATATAAATTTTGAAGTTGAGCCGGGTGAAGTCATCGGAATAATCGGACGAAATGGAGCAGGTAAATCGACAATTCTAAAAATCCTTTCCCGCATCACCGAACCAACGAAAGGCAGAATTGAAATTTATGGTCGAGTTGGCTCTCTATTGGAAGTAGGAACAGGATTTCATCCGGAATTGACCGGCAGAGAAAACATATTTCTAAACGGTGCCATCCTGGGAATGAAAAAAAGCGAGATAGTTAAAAAGTTTGACGAAATAGTTGATTTTGCTGAAATTGAAAAATTTATTGATACGCCCGTCAAACATTATTCGTCAGGAATGTATACACGGTTAGCATTTGCTGTCGCCGCTAATTTAGAACCTGAAATTTTAGTTGTTGATGAGGTTTTGGCAGTTGGCGATGCCGAATTTCAGAAAAAATGTTTGGGCAAAATGAAATCGGTTTCTACTCAGGAAGGTCGTACGGTTTTGTTTGTCAGCCACAATATGTCCGCCGTTTCTAATTTGTGCCAAAGAGCTGTATTTTTAGAGAAAGGGAAAGTAGAATTTGTCGGAGACATAAGCGAAGCAATATCGTTATATATGGAAAGAGTAGGCACATCGGAAGTTTATTTCGCTGATGAAGTAGTTACATATGCTGCGGTCAAACAGGTCGGAAAAGAAATAGAATTAAGTGTCAAATACGAAATGCCAATACCGATTACGATGCCACATCTGGGATTCAGCATTATTGATATTTTGGGCAATCCGATCTGCGGGACAAATCCGAAACACGACAAAGTTCCGCATTTGCCCGTTCCGCAAAAAAGTGGTAGTGTGCAGGTCAGCGTAAAATATCCCCAGTTAATTGATGGAACTTATCGCCTGTCAATCTGGTTCGGAACGGAACGAAAAGATTATTTTGAACAAGCCGAATGTCTTACTTTTGAAGTTTTGGGAATGGTCAAAAACCAACACAAAAATTCTGCCGCTCACGGTTATGTTCATCCGAACTGCAAGTGGAGTTTCGATACGATTTAATTTCCACTTTTTTAAAGAGATTCGTTTCTAACGGATTATATATAAATCATGCGTCTTCTGATTGTCTGCAACACAGAAATAATACATTCTCAATCATGGGTTGATTTATTCATGAACGATGACGAATTTGATGTCAGAGTTTTTGCTCATAATAATCAGGTTGATGGACCGTATCCACCACAACAGTGGAAAAAACCGACATATGTTTTAGAACATCCGCAAACGTCACGAGGAAAGTCCGAAGTAATCTCGCTTTTTCCAAAACACTCAAAGTTTTTTTCAGCTCGAATAATTCCTCGAATTCCGCTGAATAATTGGTATCTTAGACGGATAATCAACCAATGGAAACCGGACATAGTTCACGCTCTGTCTTTAGTGCCCGTCAGCTATTCTCTGTGGCAAGCGTTAAGTAAGAAGAAAAGAAACCACCCACTTTTTGTCGTTTCTTCATGGGGCAGCGATATTTACATGGGTAAAGACATAGCTATAGATATTCCGAAACTGAAAGAAGTTTTAAGCAATTGCGACGGCTTTATCGCCGACTGCCGACGCGATATGCAAAATGCTTTTAATCTCGGCTTGCCGGAGGAAAATTTAGCCTTTGATTTTGCCATCCCCGTAACCGGAGGGCTTGACCTTAGTAAAATTACGAACAATATACCGATTGAAAAAAGAAATATTATACTGCTTCCGAAGGGTTATGAGTTATTTGAAAACAAAATTTTTTCTGTGTTGGAAGCATTAAATATGCTGTGCGACAAACTCGACGGTTTTGAAATTCATATATTAACGGCTTCGGAAGATGCTAAAAGGTATCTATCGTTAATGCCGGAATCATTTAGAAAATACTGCCGAATTCACGGACTACTACAAAATACTGAAGTTATAGATTTAATGCAGCGTTCTCGTGTCGTTGCCGCACCTTCAATTTCAGACGGTTCGCCGGTTGCTTTATTGGAAGCAATGGCAGTTGGGAGTCTACCGGTGTTTTCACCGCTTGAATCAATCAAAGAATGGATCGAAGATGGTAAAAATGGACTATTAGTTCACGCTTTACACCCAAATAAAATTGCACAGGCTTTAGACAGAGCATTATTCGATGATAGATTGTTTAATTCGGCGGCAGTCATAAATCGGGAAATCATTGAAAAAAGAGCGAACAGACAAATTATCAAACCGCAAGTAAAAAATTATTATAAACTTTTGTTAAACAAAAAAGGATGAGAAATTTCCTAATGTAAAACCAAGCCAGGTTGTTGGTGTTCAGAGTTCAAACTTTAGTTTGTAGTTTTCGCCAGCGAAGCGAGGCGAAAACAATCGTCGCAATCTATTATTCACTTTTGCAACCGTTTCGCTTCGCTGACGGTTGCAACAAACTGAAGTTTGAACTCTGAACACGGATACCAACAATCTTCGCAGTTTTTACACTAAGTTTTTGCAGAGGTAAAATAGGTATTTGACGGTACACAATAAACATACCTCTCTCGAACAGCAGTTGATTAATTCGTTCGGAATGGAGATTTTTAGACTCCAATTTACTCTAAGTCAAAAATTTAAATTAAGTTATATTATATTATTCTATCGTGCGTAACCGCAATTTGAATATTTCAATCTGAATCGCTTACGTTAAATTTATTTTAGATCCACTTAATTACAAAATGAAAAATTTCTTAAAAAGCCTTCTACATCGAAAGCTGATTTTTCAAAAAACTTCTGAACCGGCTAGTTTTATGGAAATCGAACGTGCCGAAAGGATTTTTTATTTGGAATACTTGCGTGAAGATATGATAGTTTTTGATGCCGGAGCAAATGTCGGTGATTTAACTTTGCTGTTTTCTCGTTTTGCTTTAAATGGAAAAGTCCATGCTTTTGAAGCGAGCCGTGCCGCCTTTGAAAAACTCGAAATAATTTGTCGGACAGCTAAACGTCGCAATGTAATATTAAATCATCTGGCGTTAGCTGATGAAAAAGGGACAATTAAGCTAAATATCTATGACGATGATTATTTAGCTTTTAATACTCAAGCCGTGAGAGTGATCGAAGAATCGGGAAAAGCCGTCGAGCCGATTGAAGTTGAAGAAGTTTCCGCCACGACGATTGACGATTACTGCAAGGAGTACAAAATCGAACAAATTGATCTGCTGAAAATTGATGTCGAAGGGGCGGAATTTCAGGTTTTAAAAGGTGCGAAACAAATGCTCGAATCGCAAAGCATAAAATGTATCGCTTTCGAGTTCGGTCAGCCGACTTATGATATGGGAAATAGTGCCGAAATGATTGAAGATTTGCTTGTAAACGCAGTTTATCAAGTTCGCAATTTGATAAAAAATGAACCCGTTTTTCCCAGACGCGAAAATCCCGAAGGTGTTTATTCTATGCAGGTTGCAACTCCCGCTAAAAAATAAATCAGTATGTGTCAAATCAAACCAAACTTGGAAATACCGGAACGCGAATGTCCTAAATGTCGCTCGACATTAACGGTAAATGATTGCCTAATTACAGGAATGCGTAATCTAGCAGACTTGAATTGTCCGAACTGCAAAAGCGAATTTTACGGCGATCTGCCGGCGGGACAGGCTTTATTTTCACCGATCTTGATTAATAAAAAATCGGGTGAAGTTTATGACGATTATAACGCCGAATGGTTTTCCGAATGGTTAAGTGAATCTTATAAAAACCGAACCGAAAAACCGCTCGGCTTTCAAGTGCGGAAGTTTTCTGAAATCAAAAAAAAGGTTATTCTGCTAAATTGTCTCGATACATTATACGGTCATTCCCTGCTCAAATTGCTCAATGCACAACATTATATTAATAATCAGGAAGATTTCAGCCTGATAGTTTTGATTCAGCCTTTTCTCGAATGGCTTCTGCCCGAAGGAGTTGCGGAGGCGTGGGTGGTTGATATGCCTTTGCGAGATGGAACTCAATGGAATGATTGGTTAGCGGCGGAAATTAAAGAACGGCTTAAACCATTTGCCGAAGTTTATTTGAGTGTTGCCTTCTCGCATCCGCACCCGGAAGATTTTGATATTGAACGCTTTACAAAAGTTTTACCTTTTCCACTTGAAAACTTAGGCAAACATCAGAATAAACCTGTAATTACATTTATCTGGCGTGATGATCGTTTGTGGGAAACGACGGAAACTTCGTCAACACTCGATAAAATCAAACGACGATTGGGAATTTTTCAAGAGCAAATTAATGAGCAAAAAAGCAAAATTATTGAGTTTGCCGAATCTATGCGTGAAAAGTTTCCGCTGCTTGATTTTGCCGTCGTCGGTTTGGGTGAAGCAAAAGGTTTGCCAAATTGGATTTCGGATTTAAGATTGAAAAAATTAGATCAGGAAACGGAGCGTAAATGGTGTGAGCGATATGCCGAAAGTCATATAGTTATCGGCGTTCACGGCTCGAATATGCTTTTGCCGTCGGCTCACGCAGGTTCGGTTATCGAATTGATTGATAAGGGGCGTTGGGGGAATTTTTTGCAGGATATTTTGTTTCGCTACACGGATGCACGCGAAATGTTTTTTCGTTACCGCTTCGTTTCGCATTCGACTTCGCCCGAAGATTTGGCTCGTCTGGCTTCAATCATTTTGCGATATGAAGATTTTCGACGTTTGATGAGTCCCGAATTTTGTAAGCATCGGGAAGAATATGATTTTGAAAGCTATCTGACTTACGGAAAAATAAGACGGAAATAACAGGAAGAAAGTTTGTGTGCGGAATTAGCGGAATTATCACAAAAGAAAATTTAACGCCCGATTTGAAAGCGGCGGTTTTGCGGATGAGTGCGGCTCAGATTCATCGCGGACCGGACGGGACGGGGCAGTTTTTTGCTGAAAATGTGGGGCTTACATCGCGTCGCCTGAGTATTATTGACTTAGAGGGCGGGTGGCAGCCGCTTTATAACGAAGATAGATCACTGGCACTCGTCATCAATGGAGAAATTTATAATTTTGTCGAACTGCGAGAACGCCTGAAAGCATCGGGACATAAATTTTTGACCGAAGCGGACGGCGAAGTTATTCTGCATCTTTACAAGGAAAATCCGGCGGATTTTATCAGACATTTACGCGGAATGTTTGCATTTGCTTTGTGGGATGCAAAACGTCAGCGTCTTATTCTGGCACGGGATCGGATGGGCGAGAAACCACTTTATATATATGAAACGGACGGACAAATTTTGTTTGCTTCGGAGTTAAAAGCTCTTTTGCAATCGGGACTTGTAAAATTTGAATTAGATTCGCGGGCGGTCAATCTATATTTTCACTTTCAATACGTTCCCGAACCTTTGACGGCAATCAAAGGCGTGCGGAAGTTAGACGCGGCACGGATGTTGGTCGTTGATGCGAAAAATTGGGAAATCGAGGAAAAAACTTATTGGAAATTGGAAGATGCTCCGCCTTTGCAAGGAAATCCGCAAGAATTGATCCGGCAAAAGCTCGAAGAAGTCAGCGAATTAATTGTCCGCTCGGATATGCCCGTCGGCGTGGCTTTGAGCGGCGGTTTGGATTCGAGTTTAGTGGCAGCATTTGCAAAGCAGAAACAGCCCGATCTGTGTGCATTCAGCGTCGGTTATAAAGGTCGTCCCGAATCTGATGAGCGACACGATGCAGAAGATTTAGCAAAGTTTTTGAAAATTCCCTTTTATGATATTGAACTCGACACATCGTCAATCGTGGATTTTTTTCCAGAATTAAATTACTGGCGTGATGATCCGATTGCAGATATTTCCGGTTTCGGTTATTACGCCGTGATGAAACTTGCCCGCGAACACGGAGTTCCCGTAATGCTGCAAGGGCAAGGGGGCGACGAATTATTCTGGGGTTATCCGCAAATGCAGGCAGCGGTCAGTGAAACTCTGAAAAAAGCTGAGTTGCTGAAAAACCCCTTTTCGCAAAAATTGATTCAATCTGTTACTTTGCAAAAACCGGGAGATCGTTCAGTAAAAGCTATTTTAAACTGGCTGAAAAATTTGGGTGGCGTACGTTCTGGCTGGCAAAGTGTAAAGCAGAGCCTCGGAACTCCCGACGAATTTGTTTTTTTCGAGAAGTTATCCGATTTTGTCATCGCATCTGAAGAAATGCCGGAACTTTACAGCCGAAATTTTGCTGAACAAATCAAACCTGATGAAGCATCATCCATTTTTGATTTTTCAAGTAAGTGGAATGAAATAGAAACGACTTTAACAGCTTTGGCTTGCAATACATATTTGCGTGAAAACGGGATTACGCAAGGTGACCGTTTAGGAATGGCTTCCTCAGTCGAAATGCGTTTGCCGTTAGTAGATTATAGATTTGTTGAAACAATCATCGGTTTACGAAAAGCACAGACAGACGCAAATCTGCCGCCGAAATACTGGCTCAAAAAAGCATCTAAAGACATTCTTCCTGAATGGGTCATTAATCGCCCGAAACGTGGATTTGCTCCTCCGACACAAAAATGGCACGAAGCACTTTTTGCGAAATATGGTAAGTCTTTGGATGAAGGATATCTGGTGCAAGCAAATGTATTAAGTCGTGAAAGCGGACGTGATTTAGCAAAAGGAGAATTTCCTAATGAAGCGATTACACCGATTTCATTTAAGGCATTAGTTCTCGAACAATGGTGTCGGCAGATGGAAAATACTTCTCAGAAAACAGCAGAAAGGAGTGTTATTTGAAGAAAAACTTACGCATCGCCATAAATGCTCAAATTCCTTCCGCGAGCGGTTCGGGGGGACTCGAAACTGTGTTGCGAATATTGACCACTTTCGGGCAACTTGAAGGTGATGAAGAATATGTATTTATCGGTCATCACGTTGATTCACAATGGCTCAAACCGCTTTTAGGTGAACGACAAATATTAGTTTCCGCCCCAATGCCGATGGAAACACGATCTAACGGAAAAGAAATCCTTAAACGTTTGGCATCACCTTTGTTGCCGTTTGCACGAAAAATTAAAAAAATTGTTTCACCTACTCAAATAAAATATGACATCCCGCATTCAAATGGATTTTATGAAAGTTTAAATTGTGATGTAATTCATTTTCCTTATCAGGATTATATTTACTGTGATGTGCCAACTGTTTATAATCCGCACGATCTGCAGCATCTCCATTATCCGGAATTTTTCACACCGGCAGAGATTGAAAGACGGGAAAGCATTTACCCGTCGGCTTGTCGTGCGGCGGATTTTGTTGTTGTCGGATCGCAGTTTGTAAAAAATGATGTAAGGCAAAAATATAAAATTGATTCGGACAAAATTCAGATTATTCCCTGGTCGCTTCCTGAAAAAACGTTTGATGTTTTCACGGAAAAAGACGCTCAAATTTTGCTTGAAAAATATAAATGTCCATCGCGTCCATTTATTATTTATCCGGCAATGACCTGGGAACATAAAAATCATATACGTCTGCTTGAAGCTATTGCATTATTGCGTGAACGTGATAACCTGGAGATTAATTTGATTTGTACCGGGCATAAAAATGATTTTTATGCCCACATCAAAAAGCGTCTGATTGAATTAAATCTTGAAGATCAAGTTAAATTTACCGGAATTGTCGAATATGAAGAATTGAGCATTTTGTATCGGCTGGCACAATTTGTGATAATTCCGACGCTTTTTGAAGCCGCCAGCGGTCCACTTTTTGAAGCGTGGCAACACGATGTCGCCGCCACCTGTTCGACCATTACTTCCCTGCCCGAACAAGCCGGTGATGCCGCACTTTTATTTGATCCTTTTTCCGTCGAAGAAATTGCTGATTCGATAATGAAACTAGCAGCCGACGAAACTTTTCGTGCCGAACTCCGTGTTAAAGGAAAAAGGCGTTTGCGGGATTTTGACATTGAAAATACGGTAAAGGCTTACAGAGCCGTCTATAAAAAAGCCGCCGGTATCGCTTTGGACGAAGAAGAAAAGAATTTATTGAATCGGGATTCGATGAGCGATTATCATCGAAAATAGAAGTGGTAGCGACGTAGTTTGGTATGTTATCCTTTCACTATCGCTCAGGATTCTGACTTTATCTTGAATGTATGAAAATATACAGTATTTTATTTGATTTCGATATATCGTTCCTTAAAATAATTATGCTCGGAGATAGAACCTTTTTAATGAAATAAATTCTTTCTCTATGCAACTAAATAACATTTAAATTGTAAGTTATTATTCTTACAATTTAATAAAATAATAAAGGAATAATTAATTAAAATGATAAACATAAAGAAAATAGGAATAACGTCTGCAATCTTTTGGATTTTAATGACGGGTGTCTTATCGGGTTGTTCACAAAACACCGGTACGGAAACAGCGACAAGCGATAATACAAATCAAACGGTAACTACGAGTTTGAATAATGATAATATATCCGCCCTTCCGTCAAATACCTCAAATACTATGACACCGAACGGCAGCGACACCGCGACCACTTCACCGAATGGTTCGATGCCTGAAGCGGGTAATGATTCGGTGCAAACTGCGGATAAGCAAAATCCGACCGACAGAAAGCCGACACAGCCGGTAAAATCTCCGACTCCGATACAAAGCACCGGGGCTCAGGATATGTTTTTATTCGTCCAAATAAGAGGAGCGTTAAATGCGGATAAGGAAC
>JALZKH010000140.1 GCA_030859345.1 Acidobacteriota bacterium
AACACTTGTCAAAGAACGAAATAAGCTTAAGGTGAAAGCAAAGTGGCAATTTACAGTTGATAAAGCTAGAGATAAATTGAAACGACATTATAACAAAGTGGTGTCTAAAGATTAACATTACAAAGCATTAGTTGGAAGGTTTATTCGATTGATATTTCTTCTTTGGAAAGATTGAGCGAATTGCGGGAAGACGAAGTTATTTTGAATGAAATCGAAACATCTTCGTTTGAATTGAAGGATGGCAACGAGGAAGAATTTTACTATTGGATTGACCGTTTTTTATTCAGGGAAGAAAAGCTTAAAGCGACTTTAAGACGCATCGAGGAAGCATTCGGGCATCGAAGCAAAGTCTTTCGTGAAGCGTATCTTGAGATGCAGAATTATTATGAAAGCGTCAAAGATACGGGCGAATTGCAGGTTTCTTATGAGCAATGGAAAAAATCTCTGAGCATTGCTTACGATTCTTTTAATGATTCGGCGAACAATTTTCTGATTCACACATATTTGAGTATCTTTTCAAAAATGCTTGCATATTCCGTTTTGCAAAATGATGATTTTATCGAAGATGATGAAATTCGGGGCATTCTGGACGGCTCGGTTTTTTATAAACTGCAGGTTAATAATTTTGTCGAGAACAATTTCTTTTCGTGGATTACGACGGAAAAATCCCGTGTTGCTTTGAAAAATGTTTTTCGCTTGATTGCCGAAGAATTAGCGGCGTTTGATTTTACGGAAGTTGACGAAGATATTTTGAAGGGCGTTTATCAGGAATTGATTGATCTCGACACACGCCATCAACTCGGCGAATATTACACACCCGATTGGCTTTGCGAAAGAGTCGTCGCCGAATATGATTTCAAATTAACCGACAAAATTCTCGATCCCGCCTGCGGAAGCGGTTCGTTTCTGCGTGCCGTAATTGACAAATTGAAACGCGATTTTCCCGACGCAGGCATCGAGGAAATCAACGCACAGGTTTATGGAATAGACATTCATCCGCTTTCGGAGCAAATTGCCAAAACTACGGTTTTGCTTGCTCTCGGCAAAGAAGTCCGCAATGCCAAACAGCCGATAAATCTGAATATAATGCTCGCCAATACTCTGCTCACTCCGAAAGGCGTTGAAACACTTTTTACGAATCAATTCAATATGGAAATTGATAATGAGAAATATCTTTTGGATACGCAAATTTTCGATGATGATAATTTATTCGATAAAGGTTTGGACGTTTGCGAAGAACTTGCCGAACAAACTCAGAAACAAAGCGATGTAAAATTCGAGTCTTTTACAAATATTCTGAACACGAAATACAAAGACGGCGATGTTAAAAAGGAAGTTGCCGAAGATTTTTATCAGATTTACAAAGGCTTAAAAAAGGTCAAGGAAAACGGACGCGACAGCATTTGGAAATTCATCGTTCAGAATCTTTACAGACCATATTTTCTGGCGAATAAATTTGATTACATCGTCGGCAATCCGCCGTGGTTCACGATAAGTTCGATTCGCAACGAACCTTATCAGGACACGCTCGATGCTTTGGCTAAATTGTATGACGTAAAACCCGCCAAAAAAGCGAATTATCCTCACCTTGAAATTGCCGCGATTTTTCTGGCTTATTGCAGCGGATATTTCTTAAAAGACGGCGGAAAAATTGCCTTCGTTCTGCCGCGTTCTTTTTTTAGCGGCGACCAACACGAAAACACACGAAGCGGAAGAGCCGAAGGTTTTGCCTTAAAACAACTTTGGGATTTGGACAAAGTTTCGCCATTATTTCGTATTCCAAGTTGTGTTCTCTTTGGTGAAAAAGCCGAAACGCCTATAAAAAAAGAAGATAAAGAAGCATCAAAACAACTTGTTTTTAACAAATACACAGAATACGGAATTGACGGCAAAGAATTTTCGGGTTTGCTGTCCGTTCACAATTGCAACTGGAATTATGCGGACGAACTTTTGAACGAAAAGGATCAAAAATATTATTATCAAAAACAAGGCGGTTCTTCTGCTTTTTCAAATTACAAAAGAACAAGTAATAACAAACCGAATCCATATAAAAAACAATTTAAAAATGGTGCAACAATTTTTCCGCAAGCATTTTATTTTGTGGATTTAAATCAAGATGAACCTCAAGATTTTAGTGATGAAAGATTAATAAACATTAAGACTTCTACAAATTTAGACTTCAAGAAACCTTGGAATGACTTTAACTTTCAAGACAGAGTTGAAGCAAAATTTTTATTCAATACCGCTTTAGCTAAAAGTATTTTACCGTTTTCTTTTTACAATCCGAATTTAGTTGTTTTACCAGTTACAATCGAAATTGATGAATCGAATAACAAAAAAATAAAAATTCATTCTATTGAAGAATTAATTGAAAAGGGTTATTTAAATGCTTCAAGATGGTTTTCTAAAGTTGATAAACTTTGGAAACAAAAAAGAACTGAAAAAAACAAAAAATACTCATTTGAAGAATATTTAAATTGGCAAAATAAACTCACCGATCAAAATTTAGATATTCCTTACCTTGTCGTTTATACAAAATCATCAAAAGATGCAAATGCGACGGTAATTAAACGTGAAGATGTTCAACTTAATTTTATGGTTGAAAACAAAGCATTTTATTTCGCAACGGAAAATTTAAACGAAGCATATTATTTAACTGCGATTCTAAATTCCGCCGCACCGAATAAAATGATGAAGGATTTTCAATCACGCGGACTTTACGGTGCGAGAGATGTTCACAAAAAAATCCTCGACATTTATTATCCGCTTTTTGATAAATCAAACGAAATCCATAAAAACCTCGCCGCTTTCAGCGAAAAAGCACATTTGAAGGCATCCGAATTTATCGCGTCGAATCCGCCGAAAGGAAATCTATCGCCAATAAAACTCGGCAGATACCGGCTCGACATAAAGGAATATCTAAAAGACGAAATGGCGGAAATTGATAAATCGGTAGAAAAAATAATCGGCTAGAGTTTTTGCGGATGAAAACATTTACGTTAGTGATATAATTGCAATAACAGAATTTTGAGGTAAGAAATATGACACAACAACAATTGATTAAGGAATTCAGGAATTATCCGCAAAGTGAAAAATCCGTTGTGATAAGACAGCTTTTGCAGATTTTTGAAGAAGATTTATCAAATGAAGAATTAAAAAACGGAAATGCTCAACAGTTTCGGATAGATGCAATTTCGCTTGAGCCGAAAAGAGATTTTGATTTTGATAATATCGGAAAACTGATTTCAGAAATGGAAGGAGATTTTCATAAATGATTCTGCCCGACGCTAATTTGATTTTATATGCTTATATCAAAGATTTTCCACAACATCAAAAAAGCAAAAGCTGGCTTGAAGATACTTTGTCCGCAGGTGAAGAATTAGGCTTGTCTTGACAAATAATCACGGCTTTTGTCAGAATCGGCACGAATCCGAAAATTTTTGCAAAGCCGATGAACATTCAGCAAGTTGAAAATACTCTCGGTGTTTTGTTAGCTCAATCGAATGTTAAATTGGTTTCGCCAACTTCAAAACATTGGCGGATTTTTACAAAACTTTTGAAGGAAACAAATGCAAAAGGCGATTTGATGATGGATGCTCATCTGGCAACTCTGGCAATAGAACACGAAGCAAAAGTCGCTTCGACCGACAGCGATTTCAAACTCTTTTCCGATTTAGAATATTTCAATCCTTTAACAGAAAATTAGTGATTTATCCGCAACATTTTATAGATGAACTTCAAAACCGTGCCGACATTGTGCGGATCGTCGGGGATTTTGTTGATTTAAAGAAGAAAGGCTCGAATTGGATGGGTTGTTGTCCGTTTCATTCGGAGAAAACGCCTTCTTTTTCGGTGAGTCAAAATAAAGGGTTTTATAAATGTTTCGGTTGCGGGAAGGGTGGAAATTCATTTACTTTTTTGATGGAAATCGAGGGTTTAAGTTTTCCTGAAGCAGTTGAGGAAGTTGCACAGAAATCGGGGATTCCTTTGCCTGAGCCGCTTGATGACAAAACTTATCAGAAGCGGAAAGAGAAAAAAGAGGTTGAGAAAAAACTTGCCGATAAAGTTATTGAGTTAAATCAAATTGCGTTGGAATTTTGGGAAAATCATTTGCACGACGATAATCCCGATTCAAAAGCGGCGTTGGAATATTTGAAAAAACGTGAGTTGGACGAGGAAACGATCAAGACATTTCGCATCGGTTTCGCACCGGATTCGTGGGATTCGATTTTTAATCTTTTGCGGGAAAAAGGTTTTGAAGAAAAGCTAATTCGTGAAAGCGGTTTAGTTTCGGTTAATGAAGATAAAGATGCGGTTTATGATAGATTTCGCGGGCGGATAATTTTTCCAATCTTGGATTTGAACGGTCAGCCGATAGCTTTTGGAGCGAGAACTCTGGGCGACGATCAGCCGAAATATTTGAATTCGCCGGAAACTCCCGCGTATGTGAAGGGTGAGCATCTTTACGGTTTGTTTCAAAACAAAGACGAGATTCGGCGACAGAAATATGGGATTTTGGTTGAAGGTTATATGGATTTGATCGCACTTTATCAGTTTGGAGTGCGAAATTGTGTAGCTAGTTTGGGGACGGCTTTTACTGCGATGCAGGCGAAATTGCTTGGGCGTTCGGCTCGAAAAGTTGTTGTCAATTATGACGGCGATAATGCTGGCGTGAAAGCGGCGAAACGGGCGATTGAAACTCTTTTGTCGCAGGATTTTGAGATTAAGGTTTTGGTTCTGCCCGATGGAAATGATCCTGATGATTTTGTGCGTTCGGAAGGTTTCGACGCTTATAAGGAGCAACATAAAAAACACGCTTTGCCTTATTTGCAGTTTGTTTTGGAAACAATTGTACGTGAAAGAAATCTTGCACTGCCAAAGCAGAAAGCGGCGGCGGTTGAAGATGTTTTACCTATTGTTGCTTCCGTTAGAAATACGATTGAGAAACGTGAAACTTTGAAACAAGCTCTGCATTATTTTCAGATAAACGATCGTGTTTTAGAAGATTATTTGTGGAAAGAAATCCAGACAAACAGACGATATGCAAGCGGAGATGATGTCGAACAATTTGAGACGGACAAAATCAAAAAACTCGTCATTAAGCGGAATACTAAAAAGATCACGGTTGCTGAACAGCATTTGCTTGAACTATTAATTCACGATGCAGGTTTGCGGAAGGAAATCTTGCCGCAGATAGAAGAAACTGATTATGAAACTTTAGCGTTGGCGACGATTTTTGAGGCACTTTTTTATTTGAACGAAAATGATCTGGAAGTGACGAGTGCAAATTTGATCGAACTTTCAAAGGAAGATGAAATTGCGGCGGATATTGTGCCGATTCTGCTGATGAGCGAACCGCCGAGAGATAAGGACGAAGCGATTGACATGGTCTTGGTTGAAGCTGAAAATTGTCTGGCGACACTTCGTTCAATGGCGATTTCGCGTCGGATTCTGGAAATCAGTCAGGAATTGGCGTTTGCCGAACAGGTCGGCGATGCCGAATTACTTGGCAAGCTCGTAAATGAACAAATAGAATTGGCAAGAATGCGGCGGGACTTGCAGGATAAATTGGTTGATTACTAAAAAAGAATTAACTACGAAATACACGAATGAAGAATACGAAATAATACGAAAAAAGGTAAGATAAAAAAAACCGGATAATAAAAAATGCAAAATAAATTTATCAAATTTGTTTTTATTTTTCGTATTATTTCACGAGAATTTCGTGCATTTCGTAGTTTAAAAATCTTACTTGTAAATATTAGTGTTCAGTCTGAAACAATTTAATTGATTTGAGCGTTTAAGTATATTTAGCAAACAACGTATAATAGATGGTTTTGAATCATAATAGTTTATAAAATTATTAAATAATATGGCAGAAGAATTAAACGAGAAGGAACAACTCATAAAACGGCTCTTACGAATGGGTAAGAAGAAGCAGTTTTTGAGTTTTGACGAACTAAACAGGGAAATCCCAGATGACCTTATGTCACCGGACGATATTGAGGAAGTTTTGGGCAGATTGGAAGCATCGGGAATTTCGGTTGCGGATGCGGATGCACATCTTTTATCGCAAGCGGCTCACGTTGCTATGAATAGCAAAGGTGAGGATGGAGATGACGATGACGATTTGGATTTATCCGCCGGGAAACTTGATAAAACCAATGATCCCGTTCGCCTGTATTTACGCGAAATGGGAATCGTTCCGCTTCTGACACGCGAAGGCGAAGTTTCCATCGCACAGAGAATTGAACGCGGACAGATGAAGGCGGAAAAATCAATCGCACGTTCTCCAATCGCCGTCGAGGAACTTATAAAAATCGGCAGAGATCTGGAAACGGGCGACGCGGGCATCCGCGAAATAGTCAATTTTTCCGAGCAAGCCGAAGTTGCCGAAGGCGAAGACAAGGCAGAAGAATATCTGCGTTGGACGATGGACGGTCTTGAAAATATCGAGAAAAATTACAATTCGGCAATCAAGATTGTCAAACAATATCTGGTTGAAAAGGAAAAAGCAGGTAAAAAGCCTTCTAAAAAATTACGCAAATTAAAGTTAGACCTTGCCCGCATAAGAATCGAGATTGCACAGGAAATCAAGCATCTCGATCTGACCAATTATGCACAACAGCGAATGGTTGGAGCAATCAGCAAAGTTGAAAGCAACATTCGCCGCAGTGAAAGAATTTTCAAGAAAGCCGAAGATGAACTTGGGAAAAAACCAAAAACTGCTCGGAAAAAGGAATTAAAGGAGAAAATTGCCGCCGAGCAGAAAAAACTTGACGAGATTGAAGAAAATTATCATTTAAAATCGCACCGCATAAAGCGTTCACTTAAAAATATCAGAGAGGGCGAATACAATGCGGGAATTGCGAAACGTGAATTGGTTGAAGCTAATCTGCGGCTGGTTGTTTCGATCGCTAAAAAATACACGAACCGCGGCTTGCAATTTCTTGATTTGATTCAGGAAGGCAACATCGGTTTGATGAAAGCGGTTGATAAATTCGAGTGGCGACGCGGTTATAAATTTTCGACTTACGCAACATGGTGGATTCGTCAGGCAATTACAAGAGCGATTGCCGACCAAGCGAGAACGATTCGAATTCCAGTTCATATGATCGAAACGATTAACAAATTGATTCGAACTTCCCGTGCCTTAGTTCAAGAATACGGACGCGAACCTTCGAGTGAAGAAATCGCTAAGAAAATGGATATTCCGGTTTCAAAGGTTAGAAAGGTTTTGAAAATCGCTCAAGAGCCGATCTCTTTGGAAACGCCGATTGGTGAAGAAGAAGATTCACATTTAGGTGATTTTATCGAAGATAAATCAATCCTGAATCCGGCGGAATCTGTTACATTTTCAAATTTACGGGAAATTACGGATGAAGTTCTCGCAACGCTTACGCCGCGTGAGGAAAAAGTTATCAAAATGCGTTTCGGACTAGGAAACACGGGTTCGGAACATACGCTCGAAGAAGTCGGACAACATTTCACGGTTACACGCGAACGCATCCGCCAGATCGAAGCTAAAGCATTGCGAAAACTTCGCCATCCGTCGCGTTCAAGACGTTTGAAAGCATTTTTGGAAGGCAAGCAGGAATAGTATCAATTTGCAATTCTATTTTTGCGATTTGCGATTGATTTTTTAAAGTCGCAAATCGCTTTTTTACAATTAAATGCTTATCTCGGAACAAATTTTTTGGCTTGTTATTCTTTCGATGATTGTCGCCAGCATTTCCTGGACGGTTACGCAGGAGGATATTTTCCGTGAATGGCGTGATTTTTGTAACGGCAGGTTTAATGAGTGTGAAGATCTACCGAGACGCAAATTATATTATGTTTTTACCTGTGAATATTGCTTCAGTCATTGGGTTACGCTTTTAATTTTGCTGCTGACCGGATTTCAACTTTTGATAGCGGATTGGCGTGGATACATTCTGGCTTTTTTTGCTGTCCCGTGGGCGGCAAATCAATGGATGAGTATTTATCGCCGGTTGCGTGTAGGCATCAAACACGAAGATGCACTTGCTACTGAAGCTAAGGAACGAGTGGAGAAATAATTTCGACGAAAAATTTCAGACAGCAAAAAGTATCAATTTTTCGCCCTAAGTTGTAAAATTATCAAAGATTTTTTATGAGTCATAAGATTATCGAAAGCTACAAAAAGAAACTCGCAACGGAGGAAGGTTTTATAATCAATCCGCACGGCGGACAACTCCGGGTTGCGTTGTGTTATCCGAATACGCATTCCATCGGAATGGCAAATCTCGGAATGCACACGATGTATGAACTTTTTAATAAAATCCCCGATGTTTCCTGCGAAAGAGTTTTTCTGCCGGATAATTTTGAGCAAAAAGAATACGAAAAATCCCGCACGCCGCTTTTATCTTTGGAATCGCAAACGCCCGTCAGAGATTTTGATGTTGTCGCTTTTTCAATCTCGTTTGAAACCGATTATTTGAATATGGCGAAAATGCTGCAAATGTCGCAGATTCCCGTTTGGTCAAAGGATAGAAATCATTTTCATCCGCTTGTCGTAATGGGCGGTGCGGCTTCGTTTTTAAATCCCGAACCAATCGCTGATTTTACAGATATAATCGCCGTTGGTGAAGGCGAAGTTCTGGTTTATCAATTGATTGACACGATTTTGGAAGGCGGAACGAAAGATGAGATTTTATTAAATCTCGCAAAATTCGGACGAGGTTTTTATATTCCTTCGCTTTACGATGTGATCTATAATGATGACGAAACGGTTTTTGATTACATTCCAAAAGAGGAAGGCGTTCCGAAAAGAGTCGGACGAACTTTATCGGCGATAAATCCGAAGGAAGGAACTTTAAGACGTGCATTAAAACGCGGTGAAACCGAACTCGCCGATTTTTTAGTCAATCAGGATATTTTCTGTCCTTCGACTTCGGTTTGGTCGCCGGAAGCGGAAATGGGCGATAGATTACTGGTTGAAATCTCTCGCGGTTGTTCGCAAGGCTGCCGTTTTTGCTGGGCTGGATATAACTATTATCCGCCGCGAGTTGTTCCTGCCAAAGATATTTTGGCAAAGGCGAAAGAATGGCGAAGCAAGACGGATAAAATCGGTTTGGTTTCGACGGCAGTTTGCGATCATCCCGAAATTTCGACAATTTTACGAGAACTGCGAGCGATGGATTATCGAATTTCGGTTTCGTCATTAAGATTAGATCAAATTTCCGATGAATTGCTCGATGCACTCGTCGAATCAAAAGATCAGCAGATCGCCGTCGCTCCCGAAACAGGTTCGGACAGACTTCGCCGCGTTATCAACAAAAATTTAACGAATGATGAAATTGTAGATATTTGCGGAGCGGTTTTTGATCGCGGAATGCTGACGATAAAACTTTATATGATGGTCGGACTTCCAACCGAAACGCAGGAAGACCTTGATGAAATGTTCGTTCTCGTCGAACGCATCAAAAACCGTATGCTCGAAGCCGGAAAAGAATTTGGCTATGCGGGAAAAATCATTCCGAGTCTGAACGGATTTGTGCCGAAACCGAATACACCTCTGCAATGGGATGCGATTTGCGATGAGCGGGAATTGAAACGGAAAATAAAATATGTTTCCAAAGGTTTGTCAAAAATTCCAAATGTCGAAGTTCGTTTTATGTCGGCAAGAATCGCACACGAACAGGCATTATTTTCTTCAGGTGATCGGACGATTTCCAAAGTTATTGAAACCGCAGCACGAATGAATGGCAATATAAAATCGGCTCTGCGTGAAACGGGCGTTGATCCTGCATTTCACACCAGCCGAGATCGCTCTTACGACGAATTTCTGCCGTGGTCTATTGTAGATTCGGGACTTTCGTTTGATTTTCTTAAAACCGAACATTCCAAAGCTCACGAATCACTTTCTTCAAAACCTTGTCCCGCAGTTGAAAAATGCACAACCTGCGGAGTTTGCCCGACGACTTGGTTGGCTGATGCACCGGAGAGTTTAATTCAAATTCAACCTGCCAGAGTTCGGAAAAATCTAGTTACAATCTAATTTTGTTTTGTTAAAAAGCCGCTCGGCGTGGCGGTGTGGTCAAAAACATAATCGTATTCATATATTCCAAAAGGCAGAATTGGAATTTTTTTCACGTAATAAACGCGGGCATTTACTGCATTGTTTTTTTCGACAACATTAACATAAGTATCCAAAGGTAAGTTATTGCTTGCAACGGCGTTGCTCAATTTTTGTCTAATAACATCACCAGGTTTTCCGTAAGTCGTAGGCATTGCAATGCCTTGAATGACAGCTGTTTCCATATCCTGTTTAAAACTTTCACCCTGATATGCAGTCGGGATATAATGATATGCGATGTTTCCAGCCAAAATCAAAAACACCAAGACCAACAAAAATTTGGTGCTTGCACTTCCTTTTTCACTATATTTTGTGTGCTTTTCTGAAAGATGATTCATACAGAAAACTCCTTTATATAACCGTAAATCTAAATTAAATTTTGCGGAGTGTTTTTATCCTTTTAGAACTTTTATGAGAGATTCGCTGATGATTGACTGCGGAATGTCCTGACTTTTTATGATTTTAGGTTTGCCGATAGCCTCTAATAATATCCATTGAATAGAATTGCCGATGGATTTTTTGTCATAAATCAAGGAGTTTAGAATTTTGTCAATCCCAATATTTTGAGCATCGGGAAGGTTTCCCAATAACCCAACAACATTGTTTAAAGATTTTACACTATTTTCATCACAAATATCAAGCCTTTTTGATATTTCTACGGCAACCAAAATTCCATAGCCGACCGCTTCGCCGTGTTTGAAGTATTTATAATCCGTAACCCTTTCCAAAGCGTGAGCAATGGTGTGTCCGAAATTTAAGATTTTACGGGATTTAGCGTCCTGTCGAATGGATGATTCTTTCTCGTCCTGCATTACGATTTCGGCTTTAAAGTTAATTTGCGAAACGAGTAAATCTCTGAGATTTTTTATGAATTTTTCATCCGCTAAATTTTCAGAGAAAATTTTAAGAGGATATTCGCTTAAAAACCCGGAAGTTTGTTCAAATAATTTACTGCTTCCAATTGCACCTTGCTTGATTGCCTCGCAAAATCCCGCAGCCAATTCTCTATGTTCTAAAGTTTTTAAGGTTTTAATATCAACCAAAACACCGTTTGGCTGATAAAATGAACCAATCAAATTTTTGCCGAATTCGGTATTAACAGCAGTTTTGCCGCCGACCGAAGAATCTATCATCGCCAAAAGTGTCGTCGGAATCTGCAAAAAAGAAATTCCCCGCAAATAAACCGATGCGGCAAATCCGGCTAAATCTCCGACCACGCCGCCGCCCAAAGCAATCACAGCATCGCTTCTTTTGAGTTCATTTTTGCTGAAAAATTCCAATGTTTCCCGAAGCGTCTGAAAACTTTTGTATTCCTCGCCGTCGCCCATTAAATACTTGCAAATTTGAAATCCAGCATTTTCAAGACTTTTGCAGACTTCTTCGCCATACAAACCGAAAACCTTTTGATTGGAAATAAGCACGACTTTTTGCGTCTCTTGAGAAACAATACTTTTCGCCCAAACCCCGCAGTCATTAAGTAAATCATTGCTGACTTCGACTTCATATTTATGCGGATTACCTTTTAATTCAATTTCGACGCTTCTTTTTTCCATATTTTTAATAAAAGAAAAAGCCGTAAGTTTTGAGTTCGCTTACGGCTTTTTCTCTTGATATTTTGATTTAAGGGCAGATGAAGCAACGTGGAAGTGTACCGCATCTGCCAATTTGCAGTAACTGTCCTCACCCCAGTTACCACTAGAAACATAGGATATACCTAATGTTTCGATTACTTTTTAATATACAATTTGAAGATACATTTGGCAAGTAAAAGGTCTATTTTTTTTGAAAATTTTAATAATAAGTAAGAATTTTTACAAAATTTATCCCAGACTCTTTTCAATCACATCCGCTAATCTTTGTGCCTGATCTTCGATTTCGGTTTGATTTTTTCCCTCTATCATTACTCTTGCGAGATTTTCCGTTCCAGAATAACGAAGAAGAAGTCTGCCTGTTTCGCCGAGTTCTTTTTCGACTTCGAGAGCGGCTTTCATAATTTCGGGAACATTTTCAAACGGGCGTTTTTCTTTTACTTTTACATTTATCAGAATCTGCGGGAATTGGGTGAAACCGTTTCCCATTTCGGAAAGCGTTTTACCGTTTTCCTGCAAGGCTTCGAGCAAATAAAGTGCGGTCTGCATTCCGTCGCCCACGAGCGAGCGTTTCGGGAAAATTATATGCCCCGATTGTTCGCCGCCGATGGAAGAATTTGTTTCGAGAAGTTCCTGCAAAACATATTTGTCGCCGACGGCGGCTCGTAATAATTTTATATTTTTTGATTTCAGAGCAGTTTCCAAACCGAGATTGCTCATCACGGTGGCGACTACCGTATCATTATTTAATTTTCCCTCATTTTGCAGATGCCCAGCCATAATCCAAAGCGTGCCGTCGCCGTCAACCAGATTTCCCTTTTCGTCAACAAAAAGTGAACGATCCGCATCGCCGTCAAGGGCAACTCCGAAATCGGCTTTTTCTGCTTTGACTTTCGCCTGCAATTTTTCAAGATGAAGTGAGCCGCAGTCTTTGTTTATATTTTTACCGTCGGGTTGATCAAAAATCGTGATAACTTCTGCTCCGAATTGCTCAAAAAGATTCGGAGCAAGTTTTGAAGCCGCACCGTTTGCACAATCAATTACGATTTTTAATCCTGAAAGCGATAAACCGTTAAATTCATTTTCCAAATGCTTCAAATATTTCTGCTGATATTCGGAAATTTTTGAAACATCTAATGAATTATATTTACTATCTGTTGACGGTTGACTGCTGACCGATGATTGCTCTTTAGCTTCCCGAATATCCTGCTCGATCTGCTTTTCAGTTTTATGACTGATTTTTTTACCCGTCGGCGAAAAGATTTTTATGCCGTTATCTTCAAAGGGATTATGCGAGGCACTGATAACGATTCCGGCATCGAAATTTTCGGCATTTGTCAGATATGCAATTCCGGGAGTTGTGATAATTCCCGCCGAAACGCAGTTTGCATTTTCTGCGGAAACTCCTCTGCAAAAAGCCTTTTCGATCCATTCGCCGGATTCTCTCGTATCTCTTCCGGTAACAAAATTCGCCGATTTCCCGGTGATTTTGCTAACCTGTCTTGCCAGCGAACTTCCGATAATTTCGACTGTTTTCTCATCTAAAGGAAATTTTCCTGCTTCTCCGCGTATTCCGTCTGTTCCAAAAAGTTTTTTCATATTTATATTTTTTATATTTTGAGATAATCCTTTCTTATAGTAATTTCAAATAAGACTTTTTTTTCTTATATTGCATACATAACCTTGACGATAATCTTAAAATATCCATAATAAAAATTTGTAGGTTGTATAATTTACTCCAATGCAGTTTAACAACCTTTTATATTTTTATTGAATCAAAAATTATAAGCGGATCTAAAATTACCGCCCCGGATAGAATCTTTTAAAGGTTTTTCAAATAATAAATTTAAATCTCCAAGAATGAATATTTTTATGAATAACAGATTATTTTTATACGCACTCTTAATGACTTTTTTTGTGCCGACGGCGATTTTCGCTCAAACTGATGAATCAAATCCGAGTATTGATCGTCCAAGAGTTTACAACAGTTCGGAAAAAAAGCAGACTGCTCCGGCTCCGGCTCCGACTCCAACTCCCAGAAAAATTGTTGTAGTTACGGACACAAGGGCTTTACCGATGCCGACATCTACTCCAATTCCTTCACCAACTCCGTATATTCCGCCGCCGACGGAAAAATCTCAACCGGACTATGATAATACTCCTGACACGACAGTTCAAAGAAGGACTTTTCGATATGGTGAGGTCAGAAGCAAAATTGCCGAAGCAAAAAGACAGATGCAGATTACGCCTCTGCGAATTTCCTTACTTGACGAAAGCCAAACAACTGATGTTGTTCGCGTCGCATTTTATGATTATAAACAACAGCAAATAGATTATTTAGTTCTGCCGAAAGAGGAATTTTTATCAAACGGCAATCAGTTTTTAAAGACAAGCGAAAGCGGAAAAACAATCAGAGTTCAAACGCTGAAAGGCAATGGTGTAAATACGCCGATAATTATTTTCGACATTTACAATCAGGCTCAACAGCCGCTGCTTGTTCAGTATCCGATTGAAAAATACGGGCGGTTTATCGAAATGGCTTATTATACCTCGACACATCCCGGCATCATTACGCCCGAAACCATTAATGCCGGAAGACTTTATGTGCGAAGTATGTTGGATTTGGCTCGCACCGAACTTCGGGAAAAAGGGATTTTTATACAGCCTAAAGTTGTTGATATTGCTGAAAAACTGGCTCTGGTCGAACACGTTGACCATTACCGTTTCCGTACGGAATTTCATCCGAGAATTTACAATGATGTTTATACGCTCTATGCCTTAAATCAAGGTCAGACGTATCGTTATTCGGTCAGCAGTGCCGGAGCGGGCGGAATGGTGCAGATGATTCCCGCAACTTATCGTATGATTCGCTCAAGATATTTTCAAGTCGGTTTAACACCCGATTTTGTCAGCGGAATGCGAAATCATTTAAATGCTTCAAAAGCGATGCTTTTGTATATGCAGATGACTTGGAATGAGTTGATTGCAAGTGAAGTAGTTTTTAATGCAATGCAAACCGGAATAGCAACACAAGAACAATTAATGTCAGCCGGATATAATTCCAATCCCTCAAGATTGCCGGGCTACATACGCCGCGGCGGAGCGGCTTGGACAACTCTGATTCCACGCGAAACAAAAATTTATCTTCAAATTTTAGAATCCGTCGAGCGTTTTGTTCCGATGAATGCTAGAACTCAATAAAAGAAGGTAAAAAGTAAAAGGGCAAAATGCAAACCCGACTTCTATTTTGCCTTTTTACTTTTTCTTGTAAATTCTTTTTGAACGTCTGCGAATGTTTTTCCAACCAGGGTTTCGCCTGTGAAAAATTTATTATTGGTAACTTCAGAGACCGAAAATTCCGGCTTTTCAAACATTGAGCAATCCTCTTCATTTTCAAACTCTACCAAACCGATGTTTAATCCCCAAAGTTCTCCCAGGAAAATATCAATCGCTATTTGTCTATTATTATACTGTAAGAAATACCGGTTTTTTCTGATTTCCCTGCCCTTGAAATATTCTAATTTGTTGTATTCCGATTCGGTCAGATACATCTGTGAAAGTTTGAGTTTAGAAAAATTATCATCTTCAAAAAAAATTCTCTGCTCAAAAATCCGCGTCCAATTCTTTGTTTCAGGAACACGAATTTTCCGCAGCCTGAGCCTTGTATTTTCGATGTAATTATCAAAAATTTGCCAATGCAAATCACGCGGACTAAGCGGTTCGGGCAAACCTTCGACCAAAAACCGCCGCTGCCAAATGGGTTTGTAATTATTGTTCATATTAATTTCCCTTAATAACTGTGTTCTTGCTTCGATTAACTTAAAAACTGTAAGTTTTTGAAACCTGAAACAATCGCTAATTGCAGATCGCAAATCCGAACCATCTCTTGTATTTTCTGTTTTATGTTTTATACTTTTTAATTTCTGAAACAAATATGTAATTTTAAGGAGAATTTATGCGTTTTCAAAATTTGGTTTATATTTTTATCAGTTCAATAATTTTAACGGGCTGTTTCGGCTGTAATAACGAAACAGGCAATATTGCAAATAAAAATACTTCAGTAAATAATATAAATAGTCCGGCAAATAATATTTCTGAAAATATCAATAAAGAACCCGCTCAAAAAGCTCCGCTCGACACAGAAACAACTCCGCCGCCTCAAAAAGTGAATGAAGCTGAAACTTTAACACCGGTTGTAGAGGCATTTTGCAATGCGGTAAATTCCAAAAATGAAACGGCTTTGCAAAAAGTCTATTCGAGAGAAGCATGGAGAACAATGCAGAACTACGCAAAAACTGAAGGAGCCTCTTCAGTCGCCGCTTTTTTAAATGACAGCGAACCCGTCGGCAATAAATGCAGCGTGATTAACGAACAAATCAGCGGAAATACAGCAGTTGCAAGAATTACTACTGAAACTTATCCGAAAGGCGTAGAATTAAAATTTGTAAAAGAAGGCAGCGATTGGAAAATGACAACTGAAAGCACGGAATTTTAGAAGAGCAAGCAGTCAGCAGTAAAAAAAGCACTTGACAAGAATCCATAAATAATCCCGTCAAATGCTTTTTCCATTTACTGCTTTTTTCTGACTACTGATTGCTAACCACTCACTGCCTTGGAATTATGAGCAGGAAGCGAAACTCTCGCCTTTGGTTCTTTTTTCAAACCCAACGCCCAATCTGCTTGCATCAGCGTATGTATATCGCGTGTTCCTTCATAGATAATTGCGGCTTTGCAGTTTCGCAAATATCTTTCGACGGGATAATCATTGATGTAACCGTTCGCACCGTGAACTTCAATCGCCATCGAAGCGGCTTTTTCCGAACGAATTGTCGCCTGCCATTTTGCTAAACTTGCGGCTTTTGTCGAAGGTTTTCCTTCATTTTTGAGCCATCCGGCTTTTAGCCAAAGCAAATGACACATTTCATAATCGGCTTGCATATCGGCGATCTTCTGTTTAACGAGTTGAAAATTTGCAATCGTCTGCCCCTGAACTTCCCGCGTATTCGCATAATCAACCGAAGCATCACGCGAAGCCTTGATAACGCCCGTCGCACCGGACGCAACCGTATAACGCCCATTCTCAAGCGAAAACATTGCGATCTTAAAACCTTCGCCTTCTTTGCCGAGCATATTTTCCTGCGGAACTCTCACATCCTGCAAAGTAAAATATCCCGTATCGCCCGCCCGAATTCCCATTTTGCCGTGTAAAGTTCCACTTGAAAAACCTTCCATTTCTCGCTCGACAATAAAACAACTCATTCCCGAATGGTCACGATTTTTGCGTTTTTCCTCATCCGTCCAACAGAAAAACAAAAAATTATCCGCCGTATTCCCAAGCGAAATCCACATCTTCTCGCCATTCAAAATCCAGTCGTCGCCATCACGTTTGGCAGAAGATCTCATCCCGATAACATCGCTTCCCGCGTTCGGTTCGGTCAAACCAAATGTCGCCAATTTCTCGCCTTTCGCCTGCGGAACTAGATATTTTTGTTTCTGTTCTTCCGTTCCCCAAGTCAAAAGCGACAATGAGTTCAATCCGCAATGCACCGACATAACGACACGCAAAAAAGTATCGCACGCTTCGAGTTCTTCGCAAACCAAACCAAGCGAAATATAATCAAATCCCGCCCCGCCATATTCTTCGGGAATGCAAACGCCAAGAAGTCCGAGTTCGCCCATTTTCTCAAAAATAGAAACTTCAAAATGCTGTTTCTCGTCCCATTCCTTAATATACGGAGCAACTTCGCCCGCAACAAATTCTCTGACAGTTTTACGCAGAGCTTTATGATCTTCCGTCAATTCAAAATTAATCACTAATTATTTTTCTCCTGTAAATTATAAATTTAAATTTTCGTCTTTAATAAATTTCAATTCTTTGATTATTGCTTTTGCAAGTCCTCTAGTTATTTTTTGTGGGATTTCAGCATGAGCAGGATTATCAGGTAAACTATCTTCAACAACTATAATTTCCGTTGGATTTTGAAATTTTTCCCCAATACTTTTTAGTTTTCCAACATTAATCTCCCCACAACCAATAATTATGCCATTTGGTGATGAATCAAGTTGTTGATGAAGTATTTCAAATATTCTATCTATACTTAGTATGGAAAGCCGATTGACAGATATATTTTGTCCTTTGAAGATTGAACTATTTTTACGATTTTCTTTTTCATCCCACCAAGCTTTATGGATAGCACGAACAATATCTTCTTCTGATGAAACTTCGGGTCGAGGCATTAATTCAATAAATTTCTAACTTTATTTGTTAGTTCGGAAATATGCACGAGTTTCTTAGAGTTTTCTTCTTCTAAACTTTCTAAATAATACTCTGCTTTATTTGAGAAAAACTCAATTTCTATAGACTTTCCATTTCTGTCCTCAAATCCGATTGATAAATTCCCTTCTAAAGTCATAAATAAGCTTGGTCTATATTGTTTCAATTCAGGTAGATAGTAAGCAAATTGTTTTAGAAAAAAAATAGAACCCTGTGATATTTTTTTTCCTTTTCCGCCATACCAACCTTCTTCATAGGAATTAAATTCATCAAATCTGTGTTTTCCGTTTTCGCCAAATATATTTACCAATTCTTTTGGGAAAAGTGAGTTCTCATTTTTTACGACGTTTTTTTCCTCTAGTATTAACGATTCATTTTTTTGTTTTGGCACATGGTCATCTTGAGTTTTAAGCAAAGATTCTGAATTGGATTTTCCATATCCAAAAGGAAAATAGCCTGTCGGATTTAATGCTTGAACTGAATTCATTAATTACCTCCATTTAATCTTTAAGAATTTCACCGTTTAATTTCAATAAATTGAATATTTTGACAACATCGTTAGTTACATTTCTTGCAAATTTTTCAGTATCGTTCAACTTTAAGTAATCAAGAGTTATGCCTAAAAAAATTGAATCAACATAAGTTAAAGAATTCGCAAGAACAACTGTTGCATAATTTAAATTTTTATTTTCAGGCAGATCAATCTTATAAGTTGCGGCTTCAGGCGTAAGTTCAGTTATATCGTTTGATAAATTCAGGTGTTCCGAAAGCATTTGTAAATTTTCATTCGATTGCATTTTCAGATGATAATTTAATTTAACATTTGCATTTCCATTTGTTACGTCTTCATCGATGTGCTTTAAAGCATCAAATGTTATATCTGCTATATCAATAATGTTTTGTTCATCACCATCAATAAAATTATCACTTATTATTTCAAAAGAGGAAATCGTGAACCTAATACCAAGTCTGCCGTCTAATAGAATAATAGTCATTTGAGCATCGCCCAGCTTATTTGTAGGTGCTTCTGCAATTATCCTTGAGGCATCTATTCCAAATGGAGCCAGTTTTTTGCAAAGTATTCCAAATGAATCTGTTCCAACAACAGGCAAAGACTGTATTAGTCGCTCATAATCCCATCTAAAATTTAATGAAACTTGTTCAATTTCAAAATCCCGCATTTTGTATCTCTCTTTCAAATTAAATATTATATAATGACTACTTTTTTAAGTATAATCCAAACTGTTTACCCTAAAAGATTAAACTAAGTTATCTTACCTTTTATTTGAATATTTTTCACATTTAAATATATATTGTAATTTCTAAGTAGAACAGTATTCGTGAAACATTTAATTTATGATTCCAATTTCCGAAGCAAAAAAAATAGTCAAAAACGAAACATTTTCGCTTCAAAATGAAAGTGTTCAGATATCAAACGTCGTCGGCAGAATTCTCGCTGAAGATATTTTTGCGGATATGGATTTGCCGCCGTTTGACCGTTCGCAAATGGACGGGTTCGCGGTGCGAACTGAAGATGTAAAAGATGCTCCGGCAAAATTGAAAATTGTCGGTGAATCGGTGGCGGGAGGAGGTTGGCACAATGAATTGAATGCGGGTGAAGCCGTCAGAATTATGACAGGTGCATCTGTTCCCGTTGGTGCGGATTCCGTGCGTCAGGTTGAATTAACTTCGGAAGTTGATGGATTTATTACGATTGAAGAAGCCACAAAAATTCAGCAAAATGTTGTTAAAAAGGGTCAGGAAATTACTAAAGGGGAAAAGGTTTTTGAGAAAGGCGAAATTGTTTCTGAAAATATGGTTGCCACTCTCGCATCTTTTGGATACGAAAATGTTCAAGTCGGCAAACGACCGATAGTCGCCATTTTAGCGACCGGAAGCGAGATTGTTGATATATCCGAAATTCCGAAACAAGACCAGATTCGCAATTCTAATTCGTGGATGTTAAAAGCCTTTACGGAAAAATATGCGGATGTAGAAATTTTACCGATTGCGGTTGATAATTTGGAAGGTTTGAAAGAAACGATCAAAGATGCGATTAAAAAATGCGATTGCCTGATAATTTCAGGCGGCGTTTCGGTTGGCGATTATGATTTTACAAAACCTGCTCTACGCGGAATCGGTGCGGAGATTTTCTTTGAAAAAATCTCTTTAAAACCCGGCAAGCCGATGGTTTTTTCGAAGTTGGATGATACTTTGATATTCGGACTTCCCGGAAATCCTGTTTCAATTGCGGTTACATTTTTTGTTTTCGTGCGGATGGCTTTACTGCAAATGCAAAGTGCGAAACAGACCGGATTGGAAAAAGGCTATGCAAAATTAACGCACGATATTAAAGCCGTCAAAGGACGCGATGCGATGCTTCCGGTTTCACTTTCCGGAAATCATAATGGAGAATTGACGATTGAAACTCTGCGTTTTTCGGGTTCGTCCAATTTTATCAGATTTGCAAAAGCGAATGCACTTGTTTTCGTTCCGCAGGATAAAATGTTAAAAAAGGAAGATGTTGCGGAAATTTATTTTCTTCCGTAAATTTTATTCAATCTTATAAAATAATTTATGAACAAACTTTCACACTTTGACGATGAAGGAAAAATTAAAATGGTTGATGTTTCGGATAAAAAACCGACATCCCGAATCGCTATTGCTTCGGCGAAGGTTTTGCTTAATGCAGAAACCATTGAAATTATCGTAAATTCAACCAATCCGAAAGGAAACCCGTTGGAAATTGCACGAATTGCGGGAATTATGGGAGCGAAAAAAACTTCCGAACTAATTCCGCTTTGTCATCAGATAAATTTATCGAAGATTGATGTCAAAATAGAACTAAAAGATTATGGATTTTATATTCAGGCAGTTGCTAAAACAATTTCGCAAACAGGCGTTGAAATGGAAGCATTAACTGCCGTAAGTGTTGCATCTTTAACAATTTACGATATGTGTAAAGCAATTCAAAAAGATATTCAAATTTCAGAAATCAGGTTGGAGTCAAAAACGGGCGGTGATTCTAATTATCAACGTAAATAATAGAAAACGGATAATGGAAAACGGAAAACGGAAAATTTAAGGATTGCATCGTGATTTTTTCTTGTTTAAGTAATTTTTCCAACGAAAAGTGTGAAATATTCAACTAAATATTTAACTTGGAGCGAACTTTAGTGTAAAATGAAACGTAAAGAGTTTTTGAGGATTTCAAAGGAGTAATAATGATTAAAAGATATAAAGTAGCTGAAGATGTTAAACCGCAAGTTAAACTTTTGATTGCCGCAACGCTTGTTAGTGTTGTGATTTGGTTGGCTTCCTTCTATTTTCCGTTTGCCAATTACATAGTTTATCCGCTGCAATTATTTGCAACATTTGTTCACGAAGGCAGCCACGTTCTGGCAACTTTGATGACGGGCGGTTCGGTGCAGAGTCTGACTGTTTCGCCGGATGCGAGCGGTGTGGTTTGGTCTTTAACAAACAGTTGGCTGTCGCAGCTGATTATTTCAAGTGCGGGTTATCTCGGTACGACTCTTTTCGGCATATTTCTTCTGATCTGGTTCAGATATAATTATTCTTCCCGCAACGCACTTTATTTTGCTTCGGGTTTTGTCGGAGTTATGACCGTTGTTTTCGGTCTGCTTGCTCCGCTTTGGAATGTTTTTAGTGCGAATGTCGGCATTTTAAGTGTTGCGTTTACGGTTATTTCAGGTGCTGTTCTTTCAGCCGGATTATTTGCGGTTGCAAAATACGCTTCGCTTAAATGGGTTAATTTTTCACTTGCGTTTCTCGCCGTTCAATGTTTGCTCAATGCAATTTTCAGCTTAAAGGATTTGTTCGTGATTTCTTCAATGACCGATGCCCAATCCGATGCGGCTAATATGGCTCTGGCAACGGGAATTCCGGCAATTGGCTGGGTTATGATCTGGATTTTCGCTTCGGTTGTAATGATTTCAATCGGCTTGCGTGCTTATGCAGTTTCCCAACAGTCAAAACAGCACGATCTGCCTTTTGAAGACTAAACAATTTTTGGATTTTAGATTTTGGATTTGCGATTGAATAAAGTAATTTTATTTAATCGCATTTTTTTACGTTTTATGAAAGAACATCCAAACATTCTCAATGATTTGCCCGTCGGGACCAGACTTCTCTATCGTGCAAAAAATGATTGGCGATGTGCTGTTATCTCACGATTCGGTAAGGAAAAAGTAACTTTAACGATTTGTTCGCCAAACGGCAGAACTTATCGTTTGCGTCGTTTACATAAAACCAAGATTTTGGTTGAAGGCAAAATTCTGCTTTTAGAATCCGAAGTCGCAGAAAATTGGAAAGATAATTTTACAAATTATGATATTCGCTGGTAAGTAATTGAGCAAAAATAGATTACGGTAAAAATTTGAATACAAAAAAAACTCCCATCCTTTCAAAGGAGGGGTGGTAGTCGCTTCGGCTGACGGGGTGGTTGTTATTTGCTAACCTTTTGACTATATTAAGTTTTTCCAACCACCAACTTACTTTATAAATTATTTTTTTAATCACTTTTAATTTATAATTTTTAGATTATTCCAAACATCCGATTTCTAACAGAAAGGAACTGTTTCATAATGCTATGCACTTAAATGAAACCGGAGCAGAATTGTTTTCTGAAGACTTGGCGACAAAACTATTTGAAAATGGAATAGAGAAATGTGTAGAAACAGATTTAGTTAAACAAAAATAGCAAATGCAATAAAACTCAAACAACTAAATTCGCAAACTTATCAGACAAAAAAGCAATATATCTCTTTTAAAACACAAAATAAATTGCTCAACAGGAAACCCTATCCGAGCAATTTATTTTGTGTTTATGTAACTAAAAGAAGCAACAATCGGCAATGCAACTAGTGAATTAAATTAAACTTTGTTAATCTAAAACCCTTACAATTACTGAACCTTAGCGATTGAAACACTAATCTATTTTTGTTGGGGTGCTTAAGTTATTATTATCCGACACACGCGGTTGCCCTTACACAAACACCGACGAGGTTTCCTGGAGCAATAGCACATACGCACGCTTGGATCTGAACGGCCGCCGCATTTGGACACGTGGCTGGGTTACAATCACCGTCAGCTCCGCATCCGTTTGCCGGTGTAGTACAAGCAGCACTCTGTGCTTGTGCAGCCATTGGAGCAGTTAAGGAAGCAATTATCGGGAGTGCGACCAGTGAACCAAGTCCAACTCTTTTGATTACTTCGCGGCGTGACATTCCGTTAAATTCAGTAACTACCTCATTTTTATTTTCTATCAAATTCTCTTTTTTCAACTGGTCAATTGCAAATTTAACAAAATCTTCGCTAACTAATTCACCAAATTTTTTTTCAACTACTTTTGCAATTTCGAGCACATTTTTCTCACCGTCACAATTTTGCCAAATCAACGCTGAGGTCTCATTTAAACAAATCGCTTTATTGATATTCAAATCATAAACAAGCAGCTCGTCATCTGCTTGCTGAACGACTAGATTTTTATTTCTTGCTAATGGGTTCATAATTTCTCCTGATACTAAGTTTTTTTATTTTGTAAGCTTTATCTTGTGAGCCTAAGGCTTTGTCTGAGTTCAAATTAGGTAAAATTCAACATGTGGTTTTAATCAACCTGATATTTGCACAGAACCAAAATAATGTCAAGCTATTCACAATATCTTTGCGATAAACCAAAAATATATTCAACGGCATCATCATAGTTCTTAAATTTTTTGGAATAGTTCTCAACCAACGCATCGGCAATGTCGCCCTGCATTTTTTTGCCGTCCATCTGGTCTAGTATAAACAGATCAATTTCAGCCGTTTCATTTTTTACCGGAACGAAATAAATTACTAACACGTTTCGATATTGTCAACCGTTGCAAAAACGGAATATGGAAAACAAGGATAATGGATGATATTGTTAAAATTCATCAAACAAATTTCGTTTCTTTTTCATTATTCATTATCCGTTTTCCGTTATCTATTTTTTGATTTATTTAATTTGTTCGACTCCTAAAATTTTTCTGCTTTTATTTTCCTGTATAAAGAGCACGAATTTTAAATTTTCACGTTTCCAATCTTCATCAGTCGGAAAATTGGTAATCATTTCAAAGGTTTTTTGATTAGCCTCAATTCGTCCTAAACCTTTCAACCTGCGGACAACTGAAACATTGCTCAAATCTTTATTACCCCGCGTAGAAATTCCGTCTTCGGTAATCGCCAGATAAATTGTCGAAGCATCTTGATCGGGAATGTCTGAAATTTTTACACTCAAACGCTCATTTTCATACGAAAGTTTTATAGACGCTTTTTTATTTTGAACACTTTTATCAACTGCCCTTTCAGCTCTATCAAATTTGCTTCCGACAAATTCTATATCGCCGTCAACGACCATTTGCGGAGTATAAATTTTGCCCGTCTGGAATTTGCGGTCATAAACCTGCTGTCTTTGTGTAAAAAGCGGCGAAGCGTAGGCATCTTTCTGCCCGAATCCGTCTCTATAATCAACGTGAAACTCCAGCGTTATAAGTTCTGCATTATCAAACGGTTGTCCGGTTTCAAGTTTCATCAATAACGCTTCAGCAGGCGGACAAGCCGCACAACTCGCCGATGTAAAAAGTTCGACTAAAACCGGTTTTTTAAGATTTTTATTTGCAGAGGAATTTAGAAAATTAACGGTTTCGGAATATTGCCCGAAACCGCTTGTGATGAAAATCGTGATAATAGAAATAAAAGCAAACAATAAATGTTTTCTCATAAATAATTCTCCGCTTTTATTATTATTCATTGGCTGTGGGAATTCAAATAAAAAGGCGGAAACCCGACAGATATGGAGGGTGCTTTTTGATAAACGCCGGATAAATTTCAAAACTCACACTCATTTACGTTTGGGTTTCTGCTTTTAACAATTATTGCAACTTCGTTTCCCCGACGGCAGCGATATTTTTTGAATTTTTATTTTGAACAAAAACCACCAACTTCAAATTTTTCTTATCCCAATTCGGATTTAGCTGGACAGTTTTTTCCGTTTCAAAAGTTTTATCTCCAACGGCTACATTTCCCAACGGCACAAGATTTCGCACAACAGAAATATGATTTAATTTTTTGCCGCCGTTCTCACCGCGTTTGACGCTGGTGGACAAATTATCTTCGGCAACTGCCAATAAAACCTCCGAATCTTCCTTTAGATTCAAACCCGAAATATACACTTTTACACTCGGATTTAACAATTCTTCCTGCACTTTTAGCTTAACTTCGCCTTTATTTTCATTTGCGGCTTTACCGATTTCCGTTAATGCCTTTGAATATCCGCTTCCGGTAAATTCATATTTTCCGTCAACAACCATCTGCGGCGTATAAATACTGCCTAGTTTAAACGCCCTCGAATAACCACTTTGCCGCCGGCTATATTCTGCTGAAGAAAATTCATCTCTCCAACCCAGATAATTCCAATAATCCACGTGAAATGCCAAAGTTATGATCTCCGCATTTTTTACGGGTTGTTCAGTTTGCAATTTTGCCAACGCACGGTCAGCAGGCGGGCAACTCGATCAGCCTTCGGATGTAAAAAGCTCAACTAAAACAAGATTTTTTTGATTAGACGTAATTGTATTCTCCATTTCGTTCTTTGCGGTTTGATATGACTGTGCATCAGTTACTTCATTATTGCCAAAATTGCACGCCATAAAAGCCAATAATGCAAATAAACCTAAAAATATAATTTTCTTCATAAATATTTTTCCTTATAAATCGTCAGCCTTTTTCCAGAGACCTAATTCATTCTTATTAATATTATAAATTCAACATTTTATTCCCGCTTTGTAAGTCTGCAATTCAATTTGATAGAATAGTAGTTTGCTCAAACGAAAGGAAATTTCATCTATGCAAGCAGTAAAGTCAAAAGAAGAAGCAATCGAGATTCGCGGTGCGAGAACTCATAATTTGAACGACGTTTCGTGCCGTCTGCCGTTACACAAATTGACCGTTATCACGGGCGTTTCCGGTTCGGGAAAATCAAGTCTGGCATTCGATACGATCTACGCCGAAGGTCAACGCCGCTATGTCGAATCGCTTTCGGCTTATGCACGTCAATTCTTGGAAAGAATGGACAAACCGGACGTTGACGAGATTATCGGCATCGCTCCAGCCATTGCCATTAAACAAAAGAATTCCACCAGAAATCCGCGTTCAACCGTTGCCACGCAAACGGAAATTTACGATTATTTGCGGCTTTTGTTCGGACGGGTCGGACAAACTTTCTGTTACAAGTGCGGCGAGGAAGTAAAAAAAGATTCGCCCGAATCCGCTGCCGAAGATACGCTTGCAAAATTGGAAAACGGGACGAGATTTTATGTGCTTTTTCCTTTGGAAACCTTTTTTAATCCGACGGTTGATAAGCAAAACAACACAGCAGTTTTGATGACGATTCTCGGACACGGTTTCGCAAGACTTTTGCGAGATGGGGAAACGATTGATCTAAATCGCCCCGAAGATTATAAATTCAAAGATTTTGAAAACACTTGCGTTTTAGTTGACCGATTAAAAGCCGATAAAAAAATCCGTCAAAGATTAGTTGATTCGCTCGAAATCTGTTTTCGTGAAAGCCATTCGGCAATTATCGAAACAACCGACGGGATGCGGACGCTTTTTTCCGAACAATTTATTTGTAAAAACGACGGAACGGTTTACGAAGAACCCGAACCGAGACTTTTCAGTTTCAACTCGCCATTCGGTGCGTGTCCGACTTGTCAGGGCTTCGGCAACACAACGGGAATTGATTATGGTCTTGTCGTCCAAAATCCGGAATTATCCTTGCAACAAAACGCGATTCATCCGTTCTCAACACCGAAACATCGCTGGGCATTTAAGGAATTAAAAGAATTCGCCGAGCGTGAAAATATTCCGTTTGAAATTCCTTACGCCGATTTATCAGATGAACAAAAGCGTTGGATTTTGAAAGGAAAAGATAACTGGCGTGGAGTTGACGGTTTTTTCAAATGGAAAGAACGCAAAAAATATAAACTTCACGTTCGAGTTTTCTTAGCAAAATATCGCGGTTATACAAAATGCCCCGACTGCGAAGGAAGCCGTTTGCGAATCGAATCGCGTTCGGTAAAAGTCGGCGGGAAAAATTTACCCGAAACGGTTTCTCTATCAATTAAAGACGCACAGGAGTTTTTTAATAACTTAGAATTATCAACCGAACAAGCAAAGATCGGCGAAAAACTTTTGGAAGAAATTCAGCAACGCATAAAATTTATTGTCGAAGTCGGCTTGGATTATTTAACGCTTGATCGCCTTGCGTCAACACTTTCGGGCGGCGAAGCTCAACGCATTCAGTTAGCGACAAATCTCGGTTCTCTGCTCGTCGGAACGCTTTACGTTTTGGACGAACCATCAATCGGTCTGCATCCACGCGACAATGCACGCTTAATAAAAATTCTCGAAAACCTACGCGACATCGGCAACACGGTTCTTGTCGTCGAACACGACGAAGAAACAATGCGAGCCGCCGATCACATTATTGACATCGGTTTATATGCGGGCGAACTCGGCGGAAATCTTGTCTATGAAGGCGATTTTGTCGGACTGATACAAGATGAAATGTCGCTCACCGCAAAATATCTGCGTGGTGATTCGGAAATAAAATTACCGACCGAACGCCGCAAAGTCAATAAAGACAGACAGATCGAAATAATCGGAGCGAGAGAAAACAATCTCAAAAATTTGGATGTCAAAATTCCGCTCGATATGTTCGTCTGCGTTACGGGAGTTTCAGGTTCGGGAAAATCAACGCTCGTTCACGACGTTTTATACGCGGGAATGAAACGCGGACAAAAAGAATGGAGTGGCGACATCGGACAATTCAAAGATATTCACGGAACAAAATTGGTCAAAGACGTGATTCTCGTTGACCAATCGCCAATCGGCAGAACGCCGCGTTCAAACGCCGTAACCTATATCAAAGCGTATGACGTGATTCGACAAATTTTCTCAAAAACAAATCTATCCGAGAAAAAAGGCTACAAACCATCGCATTTTTCGTTCAATGTCCCCGGCGGACGCTGCGAAACCTGTCAGGGAAGCGGAACGGTAACAATCGAAATGCAGTTCCTCGCCGATGTTGAATTAACCTGCGAAGACTGTCGGGGAACTCGTTTCAAAACCGAAATTTTAGATGTAAAATACAAAGGCAAAAGCATCGCCGATGTCTTAAATCTGACCGTCCGCGAATCACTTTTGTTTTTTAAAGACATCAAAAAATTAACCAGTAAACTAAAAACCTTGGAAGCCGTCGGACTCGGATATTTGCGGCTCGGACAATCCGCGACAACTTTAAGCGGCGGCGAAGCCCAACGCGTCAAACTCGCCGCCCATCTTGCCGTAAAATCCAAATACAAAACACTTTTCATCTTCGACGAACCGACCACAGGTTTACATTTCGAGGACATCAACAAACTCCTCTCAGCCTTCCGTGCTTTGATCGCCGAAGGAAATTCGCTTGTTGTCATCGAACACAATTTAGACGTGATAAAAACCGCCGATTATGTAATTGACCTCGGACCCGAAGGCGGAATCGGCGGCGGCGAAATCGTCGCGGTTGGAACGCCCGAGGAGATTGTGAAAAATAAAAAATCGCATACGGGAAGATTTTTGAAGGATTATTTGAATTAGTTTTATATTTCTCCCGCTTTTATCAAAACTCTTTCCTCTAATTCTTTCGATAAATGAAAATCCGTTTGTTTTATTTTATTGAGAATTGGTTTGACCGATTTAATAATTCCCGATAATTTCGCTTCGATTAGCACGCCGAAAGTTCCTGTGTAGTCAATTCCGAGTTCGTCCGCTAAATTTCTTCCTTTCAAATCATCAATAATCAAAAGACAATTCTGCAATTCAAAGCCAAAGCAATCGCACTTGCTTCGCCCTTATCTACTTTGGCTTCAAGGAGTTGTTGATATTTTTGATTGATTGGATTCTGAATCGAAATCCATTTGGGAAACGCTAGACCGTATTCATCGGCGACATCTTGCGTAATAAGAATTTGACCGAAGACCTTATTTAGCAAATCAAGTTCGCCAATTTTTTCAAATATTATCAGACAACTTGTATCAGATACGATAGTTTTTTGCATTTTCCAAATCTTTATCTAAATCATCAGCCGAATAATTAAAAACCGAAACACCATAATTTCCAAGTATTTCCGTAAATGCACGTTTAGAAAAACCCGCAAGTTTCGCCGCTTGCCCAAGCGAAAGCTTTCCATTCTCATAAAGTTTAGTTGCCAATAAAATAAGAAGTTCTTTCTCATCTATTTCAACCGTTGACGGTAAATTTATTGTTAAAGTTTTCATTTCCTACTTTGCCACCTTAATTATTTTAATAACTAATTCAAATATATCACCAATCGGACTTTTTTGAATCATTGCTCCAATAAAAGCGTATGTATAACGCACATTTATCCAACGTGCTTTCCAGATTTCTTTTTTGCCTAGTGCTTCAAAATACTCCTCCTGCCAATCCAAAACAATTGGATTAAAAACTTCATTTTGATATTTTGATGAATAAATAAATTGCGTTAATTGCAATAATTTATTAAAGATATTTTGATTGGTAATTTGTTTATTGAATAAAAATTTAAAACAATAAACCAATATAATAAATGATGGAATCACCAAGTAAAACCTAACCAAATCAAATGTTCCAATGAGCAGGAAGAAAAATTTTGCTGTCATAGATATTACAAATAAAATCCAAAAAGAATTACGGAATATAATGTAATTTGCAAACCCAAACACTTTAAAGTAATTACCAACTAATCTCATCAATTCAAGACAAATGCATAAACCAATAACAATTAAACCCTGAAAACAAAGCAATTCTAGACTCATTTAACTTATCCCTCCCCAAGCTAAATCAGAATTGAAAAATTCCTGTGCTTTAACATTTGCCCGATAGACTCTTTCTCCGAGTCCAGAAGCCCAGTATTTTCGGCGTGGGATTCCGATTTCGGGATATTCGCGTGGCTCTTCGCGGGATTCAACATACCCTTTGTCGGACATACGCGAGAGGATTACATAGATCGAACCTCGTTTGAGATTTCCTTCGGATTCTTTGACCATTTCTAATCCAAACATTTCGCCTTTTGAAACTAATAAACCTAAAATGGCAAACTCTTTGCGGGAAAGTTTTGGTAATTCGATTTCTTGATTATTTTCTTTTGACATAGTATTTTCCCTGTCTTACAAAATTTCAGTAACGAGTCTTAATTTAGAACATAGTTAGAAAAATGTCAAGATTATTTTTTAGTATATGGGAAATTTTATTGGTTTGTTAGAACTTCTATGATTTCGCCCAAAACCCAATCAATCTCTTTTTCCTCAATAACATAAGGCGGCATAAAAAGCAGAATATTTCCGAGTGGACGCAAGACAATATTGCGTTTTAGAAATTCTTGATAAAGATTTTGTCCGATGTCAGCAAGATAGCCGCCTTCTTTGACTTTTAATTCAAAAGCGAGAACTCCTCCGATTATTCGCACATCTTGGACGCTTTCAAATGATGATAATTTTGGCTCAAATTCAACAAACTTCTTATTGATAAAAGCAATTTTCTCAAGAGTTTTGTCTTTCTCAAACAATTCCAAATTTGCGATTCCCAAAGCACAAGCGAGTGGATTTGCACAATATGAATGTCCGTGAAAAAAAGTTTTTAAGCGGTCATCGTCGTAAAAGGCGTTAAAAATTTCTTCCGTTGCAACAGTTGCACCAAGCGGCATATATCCGGCGGTCAATGCTTTGGAAAGGCAAATAATATCGGGTGAGATTTCGGCGTGGTCGCAGGCGAACATTTTTCCGGTTCTGCCGAAACCTGTAAGAACCTCGTCGGCGATAAGCAGAACGCCGTATTTGTCGCAGAGTTTGCGAACTTCTAAGAGATATTCTTTTTCCCAGACGATCATTCCGCCGGCACCTTGAAGCATCGGTTCGATTATGACGGCAGATGTTTCTTTATGGTGTTTTTCGAGTAAACTTTCAAGGCTTTCGGCACAACTCAAATTACATTTCTGCTCGCATTTATCACAATGCAATGCGTAAGGAGATTCGGCACGTAGGACTTTGAAAAGCAGATTTTTAAATGGAGCGGTAAATGCCGAATCATCACTAGCAGACATTGCACCGATTGTATCGCCGTGATATGCGTGTTCGAGAGCGATATATGTTCGACGTTCTTCCCCTTTATTTCGCCAATATTGATACGCCATTTTTAAGGCGACCTCGACGGCGGTTGAGCCATTGTCGGAATAGAAAACTCTGGTTAAACCTTCGGGCAGAACTTCGACTAATTTTTCTGCGAGTTTAACTGCGGGTTCGTGAGTAAAACCTGCAAAGATAACGTGTTCCAAAGTTTCGGCTTGTTTTCGCAACGCTTCATTCAAATATGGATGCGAATGTCCGTGTGTATTAACCCACCAACTCGAAACTCCGTCAAGCAATTTTCGCCCGTCCTCCGTTTCAAGCCAAACACCTTTAGCACTAATAATCGGAATCGGCAGAGGTGCGGTTTTTTCCTGCGTGTATGGATGCCAGAGATATTTTCTGTCTTTTTCTAGAAGGTTCATATTAAAACTTTTATAAAAGAGTTTGCCCACAAATTACACGAATAGACACGAATAAAAGAAAAGAAGAAATTTAACCACAGATAAATACAGATAAAAACGGATATTTTTTATAATTCTTGTCTAATGATTCGTGTTTATTAGTGCCATTCGTGGGCAAAATTCTTATCTGTTTTTATCTTTGCAAATCCGTGGCTAAATTTCTTCTTTATCATCAAAAATTTGTCGCCAGGGTACTGCAATTTCTTCTAAAATTTTACAATCGCAATAACCGCCTTGTTGCGAAAGCCAGGCGGAAACTTTTGGGAAATCCATCATTTTCTGCATTAAATACTGCATTGTAAAACGCGAAGTATGGTCGCATTCATGGGGGGCGAGTTTGTTTTCCAAATAATTAAATAAGTCGTCAAACTGTTCTTTTTTTGCAGGTAATTTTAATAAATGCCGCTCAAGTTCTTCACCGCTCAACTGAGCCATTATTTCGACTTCTCTTTTTTTTACGATTGCCATAATTTTATTTTACTGCTCCAATTCTTTAATGTTTCTACATCAAGTTTCTCAAATTTCCGCATTTCTGCAAGCACGGAAACTTTGCCAAAATGTTCGATGGCTTTTTTATTTTCCAGATTCGGTTCGCCATTCATAATTACGCCGAGAATTTCCAAACCTTTATTTCGCAAAACTTCAATTGTTAAAAGTGTGTGATTTATTGTTCCAAGTCCCGAACGCGATACAATTACGACAGGTAAATTCAACGCTCTAATTAAATCAATCATCAACTCATTTTCATTTAACGGAACAAGAACTCCACCCGCACCTTCAACTATCCAAAATTTATTTTCGCTTTGATTTTCTACAAAACTTAAAGTTTTTTGAATTGTAATCTCCACATTTGCAAGCCTTGCTGAAAGATGTGGTGAAAGCGGTTTTTCAAGGCGAAAACCTTTGTCGTGGATTTCCTTACCGGAACAATTTGCTAATTTTCGGACAGTTTCCGTGTCATAATCTTCTTCAGTTCCCGTTTGAATCGGTTTCCAATAACAGACATTTTCTTTTTCTCGAAAAGAGTTCATCAAAGCGGCGGAAACGATTGTTTTGCCAATTCCTGTATCTGTGCCTGTTACAAAAATTCCTTTCATTTTAAGAAGATGTCTAGAAATATTCGGGTATAAAATTTTTTCTAAAGCCTCGATAATTCCTGGTTTTACTTTTTACTTTTTACTTGATACTTGATCGTTAATCGTTCTATTCGGGAAAATAATCCTCGTCAGGAATATAAGATTCGTTCTCGTCGCCTGTTGCTCTTGCACCCATTACGTCAGCTAAATCGTATTCTCTTTGCAAGCCTGTCAAAAATCCGATTGCACCGAGTTCGCCAAGCAGATTCTTCAAATTTTGTGCAATCTTTTTGCGATTAACCAATCCTTTTTGCTGCAAAAGCCAGAGCAGATCGAGCCTGTCTTTGCCACGCCCTGCGGCATATTTCAAAATCACAAGCCATTCAGGCGATATTATTTTCCGTCCTTCAATATCAACTGAATCTATTAAAGCCTGCTGATAAATTTGTGCATATTTATCCCGACGGACAATCCAATCCGTATCAATTTTTCGTCCGTCAATTTCGACTTCGTATCTTTCGCCGCCAAAACTTAAATGTCTTTTAACTTCCAGAGAAATCCGCCGATTTGCTATAAAATCAACATCCAATGTTGCCCGAACGAATCCATAAAGGTGCATTGCCAGTCCGCCCGCGATGGCAAAATCTACATTCTCGGCTTCGGCTATTTCCTTTAATTTGTCAGCCACCTGCAGACCTTTTTCGGTTGAAACTGTCTGCTTTTCCAAATTTTTTTCGATTAAATTTTTTATTTCCTCTTCGCTCATAGATTTGTTCTCAAAGTTTCGACAAATTCTTTCAAAATTTCTTCCGATAAACTTAAATTTAAAGTTATACGCAAACGCGATGTTCCTTCCGCAACTGTCGGCGGACGAATCGCCCGCACGTCAAAACCTTTTGCTTGCATTGTTTCCGCAATTCTCACAGCTTTTTCGCTGTCGCCAATGATTATTGGAATTATCTGTGTTTCATCTGACGGTGCTTCAAAATCGTAATCCAATAATAAATTGCAAAATGTTTGATTTAAAGTATGCAGTTTTTTTCGTCTTTCGGGTTCTGTTTCTATGATTTCAGTCGCAACTTTCAATGCATTTGCAATCGCCGGAATCGGTGCGGTTGAAAAGATAAATGAACGGCATTTATTTATCAAATACTCAATCGCTAAATTGCTTCCCGCAACAAATGCCCCCGAAACGCCGAGTGCTTTTCCCGCCGTGTTTATTGAAAGAAACACATCATTTTCAATCCCAAATTGCTCAATTAATCCGCTTCCGCGTTTTCCGTAAAGTCCGACTGCGTGTGCTTCATCAACAATCAAATTTGTATTTGTTTTTCGGCAACTTTCCGCATATTTTTGCAAAGGTGCGATGTCGCCGTCCATCGAAAAAAGCGATTCTGTGACGAGAAACTTTTGTCCTTTGCATTCGGTTTCATTTAATAGTTTTTCAACTTGCTTATAATCGAAATGATTAAAAATTTTCTTTTCACATTTTGCCAGACGGATTCCATCAATTAAACTGGCGTGATTTAATTCATCCGAAAAAACAACATCGTCATTTTCCAAAAAAGTCTGCATCAAGCCGACATTTGCCTGATAACCCGTAGCAAAATAAAGCGAATTTTCCGTGCCTTTCCATTTTGCAAAATGTGTTTCGACTTCCCGAAAACAATCTCTTTCACCCCGCAGCAATCTTGAACCTGTCGAGCCGACACCTTCTCTTTTTATAGCATTAATCAAGGCATTTTTGATGCGTTCATCATTTGCTAAATCAAGATAATCATTTGACGAAAAATCAATTCCTCTCGGACTTGCAAGTTTTCGCTTTAAACCTTTTGATTCAATTTCAGCAAGCTGATTTTTGATTCGTGTTTCTAAATTCATTTCTTTGATTAACTACTTGAACTTAATGATTTATGACAACTCTTTCATTCACTTCGATCAAGTTTAATTTTTCCGCTTCCCGTATAGCTTCTGCGTCTTCTCTTTCCTTCAATTTCAGACCGTCACGACTATCGTAACTGATAAATTTCGGTAATAGAATTGCCAAAATTATTGTGCCGATCACCGCCAAAACTCCGCCTGAAATTATTGAAGTTTTAACATTTGTAAAATATGCGACGATTCCGCTTTCGGCATCGCCGAGCATCGGTCCTGACAGGAAACTTATCATTTCAATTCCTGCAAGTCTTCCACGAAAACGATCCGGGATTGACTGATTCCAGATCGTTTGACGAAAAATTCCGCTGATCATATCGCAATATCCTGCTACTCCTAAGAAAAATAAGGCGAGATATAAATTTTTTGAAAGCCCGAAGAAAATTATCGCCACGCCCCAACCTCCAGCGGCGAGCGTTATCATAAGACCGTGCCGATAAACATACTTTGCCCAACCCGATGTAAGCGTTGCAACTAAAGCCCCGATGGCAATTGCCGAATAAAACCAACCAACCAAAGATGCTGCACCAAGTGCGAATGCCAACGCAGGAAAAAGTGCTTTGGCATTGCCGAAAAACATTGCGTTGATGTCTATCAAATATGTGCCGATTAAATCCTGTCGGCTCATTGAATAACGAAAGCCTTTTTTGATTGATTCAAAATTTGGTCGGTCTGCGTTCGGCGGCGGCGGAACTGCCCTAATCATCCAAACGGCGATCAATGAAGCGATAAATGTTGCTGAATCAATCGCATAAGCAAGCGATGCTCCGTATTTTGCGATAATAAAACCGCCAAGAATCGGGCTGATAATGAACCCGAATTCAAAACGGATCGAGTTCAGCATCGCCACCGCCGACATATGTTCAAGCGGAACAATTTTTGGAATAAGTGCTTCAAACGAAGGTCTTTGTAAACCTGCTAATCCTGCGTGTAATCCGACCGCGACAAACAAAACCCAAATTTGCGGATTAGGCAGAAGTGCGTTTCCAAGCAGGATCAAAGTCGTAAATAACTGCCCGACTTCCGTGATCCGCAGCATCTTTCGGCGATCAACTGAATCCGCCAGAGCACCGCCGATAAAGGCAAGAAAGAACATTGGAACAAATTCTGCAACGCCGATCATTCCAACGTAAAGATTCGATTTTGTCAGTTGATACATCTGCACGGGAACGACGATAAACGTCATCATTGTGCCGAAAAAAGAAATCAGCTGCCCAATGAAGAGCAACCGATAATCCCTCGAAATCTTTAATGGAGTTATGTCTAAAAACATCTAAGCCGTCGCTTCGGCAAACAATTTCATCCCTAATTTACTTAACAATTCAGTATCCCGGTTTGTTTCAGGATTTGGCGTAGTTAATAATTTATCACCCATAAATATCGAATTTGCACCCGCAAGAAAACAAAGTGCTTGTGCTTCGTCAGTTAATTGAAGTCGTCCCGCACTTAGACGAACCATTGATTTTGGCATTATAATTCTTGCCGTTGCAATCATTCGCACGAAGTCGAATACGTCTAAATTTTCTTCATTTTGAAGCGGCGTTCCTTCAACTTTAACAAGTTGGTTTATCGGCACGCTTTCAGGGTGCGGATTTTGGTTTGATAATTGTTTTAAAAGTCCGTAACGATCTTTCAATGTTTCGCCCATTCCGATAATTCCGCCCGAACAAACCGTAACACCGGACTTTCGCACGTTTTCCAAAGTCTTTAAACGTTCATCATAAACACGGGTTGAAATAATATCGCCGTAATATTCGGGCGAAGTGTCAAGGTTGTGATTGTATGCGGTCAAACCCGCTGCGGCGAGTTTTTCGGCTTGATCTTCACGCAACATTCCAAGTGTGCAGCAGGCTTCCAAACCAAGTTTGCGAACGCCTTTGACCATTTCGACAACCTGCTCAAATTGCTCACCATCGGGAACATCACGCCACGCCGCTCCCATACAAAATCTTGTCGCACCCGACGATTTAGCATTTCGTGCTGCTTCCAATGTTTTATCAACGCTTAATAATTGTTCACGTTCAACTTCGGTTTTATAATGAGCCGACTGCGGACAATACGCACAATCTTCGGGGCAACCGCCGGTTTTAATACTAAGCAGTTGGCAACCTTGAATCTCATTCGTCTTATGAAATTTGCGATGCACCGTTTGTGCTTCAAAAATCAATTCGGGAAATGGTAAATTGTAAATTGCTTCTATTTCTTTGCTTGTCCAATCGTGTCTTAAATTATTCATTCTTTTATTATTACTCTGGCGTATTCTTTCGCTTCTTCTAAATTTTTGATTTTACCATCAAGTTGCTTTTCAAACACTTCGTCCAGAATCTCTTTAAATTGTATTGAAGGTTTCAAACCGAATTCGATCAAATGCCGTCCCATTAAAATCGGTTCGGGAGCCTCGTGTTTGATTTCCAAATTTTCAGCTTTTTCAATAAACCATTCCTGAGCTTCCGCCTTAAAATGTTTGTCTTTCGGTATCCATTCGGGATTTCGCCCAAGTGCATCGGCTTTTGCAACGCGGTAAAGCAGATCAAGTTCGACCTTTCTTGCAAGTCGCCGAAATGCTCCGTCGCCGATCTTTTCGGCTTTGTAAAACATCCCCGGTTTCAAATGGTGAATTACCAATTCGATGACTTGTTTGCGAACATTGTAACCGTCCAAAGTATGAATATTCAAGGTATTGAGAAATGATTTCGTCGGCTCAATTCCCGCATTATCGTGTCCGTGCGAACGCCATTTGCCGTCGAAAAATTCGGTTGTTGAAGGTTTCCCAAAATCGTGGCACAAAGCACCGAGCATCACCGTAACTTTTTTTGCATAATCCAAATCGTCAATCAATTTCCTTGCTTCATCCACAACCATTAAAGTATGAATATCCACACTTCCCTCTGGATGCCATTCGGGTTGTTGCGGAACTCCGACGAGTGCTTTTAATTCGGGAAATAATTGTTCGACGACTCCCAAATCATAAAGCCATCTCAAACCGATCGAAGGTTTTTGTGGTTTTAATAATAATTTCTCAAATTCTCCCCAAATTCTCTCCGAAGGCAAATCTGTTAAATCAACCGAACGGCAAAGTTCAACAGTTTTTGCATCAATATCAAACTCAAACCTCGCCGCAAACTGTGCCGCACGCAAAACCCGTAAAGAATCTTCGACAAAAGTTTCTTTATCAACAACCCGCAAAATTCTCTTTTCAATGTCTTCGCGTCCGCTGTAACAATCAATTATTTCGCCGTTTAAAACGTCTTTCATAATCGCATTGATCGTAAAATCACGACGCTTTGCCGCTTCTTCAAAAGACATTTTGGGATCGCCTTCAACCACAAAACCTTTATGTCCGCGTGCCACTTTTCGTTCGCGTCTCGGCAATGCGACATCAATTTCGTTACCGAGTTTATAAACTGTAAATGCTTCGCCAACGGCATCAACTCTGCCAAAAGTTTCGAGGATTTTTTTTAGCTTTTCCGGCTCAACTCCATAAACTTCAACATCAAAATCCTTCGGCTCAATTCCCATTAATTCATCACGCACACAACCGCCGACAAGCATTGCTCGTCCGCCGTTTGCTTTGACTGCTTCGGCAAGTTTTGTGATTTTTGTTGGAGTTATCATAAGGATATTTAAATTATAAAATTTAATAATATCCTTTTAAGTGAAATTTTTTAACTTGAAGCAAGCTATTTGAGATTATTTCCTGTTAAATTTCACCTATTGTTTATCATAAATTCTGAAACTTTATCAAAATTTAATAGTTAATCACCACATCCGAAACGATACGCGGTCGTGTTATTCCATTGGAAATTTTGACTTTTTGATCATTTTTATCTGCGGTTGATTTTATCTTTTGTTTATCCTGGCGAGTCGCGTTTGAAGTTTGTTTTGAAGTTTGTTTTGTATTTCGTTCCGACTTTGTTGTTAACTTGATTTCTTTTACAGAATTCGGCTTGTTTGCTTTTACATTTTTTTCAGATATTCCATTTTCAACATTTTTTACCAATCCTTTATTTTTCGGAGTTTGATTATGAGGCGTGTTTAAAGTCTTTTTGGTTAACTCGCCAACCTTATTTTTCTCAAAATCTTTATCCAACAATGAATCTATGCTTTCTAATGAATCTATGCTTTCTTCTGAAATTTCTGTTGTAACTGGTTTTGCAGCTTGTGACTCTTGCTTTACTAATTTGTCAAAATCATTCACTTTGGGCTGCAGCTTAGAATTTTTATCTTGTGATGCAGTGATTTTATCCAACGGACTAAATACATATGATGTAAGTAAAGCACCCAAACAAATTACTGCAATAATACTTACCACGTAAATATAATTTCTATGGTTTGAGTTTGAATTTGTTTGCTCATAAGTTATTAAAGAACTTAATTTAAGCTGACCTTTTTCTAAAGTTTCCTTAGTTTCTTTCTTTTGTTCTTCGATAAATTCAGCTTCTTCAAAAAATTCGTCTGACTCTACATATTCATCAAAATATGCTTCATCATTCTGTAATTTATCTTCTATATAAATTTTATTAGAAACAGTCTCAGGTTTAAATAAATTAACCTTTTTATCATCTTCAGCTATTTTAAGTTCAGATACTTTCTCAGTTTCCTCTAATTTTTTATCAGGAATTATCTTGTCAAAATTTATTTGTTCAGAATCGGAAGACTCGACTTTTTCCGCTTCAATATGCGATTGAGCCGATAATTCAAAAACTTCGGGATTTTTCAGCTTATGATTTGCGGACTCAACAAATTGCCTTTCGGTTTGAATATCTGGTGTTTTTTCCTTTAAAAATTCACGTCTGATTTCCTTGATAGGAATCTGAACTATTTCTTCTTCGATAACTTTTGGAGTGATTATTCCAGCGGTTTGGTTTTCTTGGATAAATGTGTTCGCTTTTGGGAAATCAATCGGTTGAACTTGTTTTTGCTGAATTTGAGGTGTCTTTTGTTTGATAATTTCAGAGGGAGTCGCAATTAATTCGAGATGACGAAGCTGGCTGGCTAAATTGTTAGTCGAATGTGGACGCAGATGCAATCTGTGTTGAAGAGATTCCCGCAAAGTATATGCAAGCAAGGCTCTCAGATCATGATGAACATTTTTTACATCGCTTTCATTGAAAGCATAATCTGCAATCGCTTGAGGATTAATTGATTCATAAGGTGAATGACCAAGCAGCATTTCATACAAGACAACCGCCAAACTGTATATATCGGTTTTGAAATCAACTTCCTTTCCTGCAAATTGTTCAGGCGAAAAATACCGGAAAATTTCGGTCTTCGCGTCAATACCGGTTGCTCCCTGGACAATATTATGTTGAATAATTCCGCCAAAATCATAATTTTGCAGTTTAACCTCCAGACTTTCCCCGTTCGTAAAGTATATATTTTCAGGGCTTACATTTCGATGCAAAACTCCGGCGACGTGTAACTGCTCAAGTCCTTCGACAATCTGTCGAGCAATTTTGATCGCATCTCTCTCTGAAAAAGGAGCGGAATCCTCCAGACGCTTGGAGAGATTTCGTCCTTCAATATTTTCCAGAACAACATAAAATTCGTTGTCATCAAATTCTCCGAATTTAAAGACACGAGCAAGGTTTGGATGATTTATGTTAGCAACCGATTGAATTTCATTTTGCAATTCGGCGGTGTTTAAACCATTCGCTTTAATAAATCTGATTAAAACTTTTTTTTCTGAAACTAGATGCGTAGCCTTATAGAGTTCGACAGGATATTCGGATTTAATTTGTACATCAATTCTATAACCTTCAACCGAAAGACAATCGCCTTGTCTGGTCTGAGTTAAAGTTCCATGATTTTCATTAACACAAATCTCAGTCGAATCGTCATAACATTGCTGACAATCAGAACAAATTTTCATTATATTCTTCTCCCATTTTACGACCTTCTGAAACTATTCTACGACTTCTTAAGGTGTTTCTGCAAGTTATTTATGTTAAATGTTGTGGGTACAGGGATAAGCAGTTGCTAAAAGATGTGTATTTTAGTCTAAACGGTCTTGCAAATAGCTTTTTAACTTATCCACATTCACACGTTCCTGTTCCCAAGTATCGCGGTCGCGGACGGTTACGGTTTGGTCTTCTAATGAATCGAAATCAACTGTTACGCAGAAAGGCGTTCCAACTTCGTCTTGGCGGGCATAGAGTTTGCCGATGCTTCCTGTGTCGTCATAGACGGAACGCATTGATTTGGTTAAATCTTTTTTGATTTTATGTGCCAATTCGACAATTCCATCGTGATTTTTTTTCAAAGGCAGAACGGCAACTTTGATTGGTGCGAGTTTGTGGACGAGTTTCAGGACGACGCGATCTTCTTTTTCCGTGTAAGCATCCATCAAAACTGATAAGAGTGTGCGATTTACACCGATGGCGGGTTCGATCACATACGGATAAAAACGCTTATTTGTGTATGGATCGTGATATGAAAGATCATCTACCGAATCTGGATTGATGCGATTTCCCTCCTCGTCAACCGATTTTTTGGAATGTGCTTTTGTGTCAAAATCCGTGCGATTGGCAATTCCCATTAATTCATCCCATTGTTTTTCTTCATCTTCACGTTCAGGAAAATAGCGATACATTATATCAACCGTGCGGTCGGAATAATGTGCTAAATCATCATCGGGAACTTCGTATAAGTTTAGATTTTCTTTGGAAATTCCGAGTCCCGTCAGCCAATTCATATAATTTTCAACCCATTCTTCAAAAAATTCGGGAGCTTTTTCGGGATGACAGAAGTATTCCATTTCCATTTGCTCAAATTCGCGTGTTCGCAAAATGAAGTTTCCGGGCGTGATTTCATTGCGGAAAGATTTTCCGACTTGGGCAATTCCGAAAGGCAGTTTGCGTCTTGTCGTATTCAATATATTGGCAAAGTTTATAAAAATTCCCTGTGCTGTTTCGGGACGCAAATATGCCATCGATTGATAATCATCATCATCGGCAACCGCTCCGAGCCGCGTCGAAAGCATTGTTAAAAACGGGCGTGGTTCGGTCAGGTCGCATTGGTCGGCTTCGCCCGGATGTTTTGAAGGTTTCAGTTCGCATTGTGAATCCTCCAGTTTATCCGCCCGAAAACGCTTTTTGCAGGTGCGGCAATCGGTCATCATATCGTTGAATGTTTCTTCGTGTCCGCAATATTTCCAGACGAGGCGGTTTTGGATGATTGAGGAATCAATTCCCTCGATGTCGTCGCGTTCGTGAACCATCCATTGCCACCAATTTTGTTTAATGTTATTCGCTAATTCGACTCCGAGCGAACCGTAATCCCACGCACTCGATAAACCGCCGTAGATGTCCGATGCCGGAAAAACAAAGCCTCTGCGTTTTGATAAATTTACAATTGTTTCGATATTTGGTGCTGACATAGGTTATTTTCGATTTTCAATTTGCGATTTATGATTGATTTCCAATTTAATCATAAATAAAATCGCTAAGTATTTTGAATTATAGTTTCCCGTATAGGCTTTGCTCGGCTTTGCATTTACGATTTATGTAATTTGATTGTAGCGAACCGGAGCAGCTGTAATCGAACCTGTTATTACAAACAGCATCGAAAATAAACTGAGTGATGAAAGGAAAAATCTCAAACTATTTTTTATCATTTTAATTTACATAGTTCTATACTATTTAGTATTTAAACTTCTACGACCTCAGAGTTTTAGTGAAAAACTCTTGATATTTTTAGTTCTGAAAGGACTGTGCCACAAAATATAACAAATTTTAAATTAAAATGCACGTCTTTTGTGCAATGTTTTGTGTAATTTTTAACCTGTCCGTCCAACTAATACTAATCATTCACGAATTAGAAACACCTAATAAGCATATATTCCAAAAAAATCCAGTCTTTTTTATTTTTTTCAAAAGACCTCTTGAAAAAGTAATTTAATGTTCAATTGCATAATTATACAATCCGGCTATCAGATTAACTCGCAGCATAAATCGGCGGCGGCGATTGCGATACCGTTCGCTCAAGATACGGAAAATCT
>JALZKH010000174.1 GCA_030859345.1 Acidobacteriota bacterium
TTTTGCATAGACTTGGCGGAAGGACAACTAAAGTCTTGCACTGAAAGTGCATAGCTTTTACTAGCGTGTTTAAAATAGTAAAGCAGAATAAACCGTAAAAAGCAAAAGGGAAAATTATGCCGTTTGGAAAATTTATAATTATCATTATTTTCTGCATTGCTCTGTTTGCAATCGGTGTTTCGGCACAGGACGCGGAAAATCAAACCGTAAAAAAAGAAGATTTTAAACTTAACATTGTCAGCAAAAAAATTACCGAAGAAAACTATAAGGCAAGCGTTAAAGTATCTGCTGAATCCGCTTCAAAACCGCCTGTGTCGGTCAACGTCGGTGTCGGAGTTCAAGCAAAAAATATCACGGTTACACTGACACAGATTACGGGCGACGTTAAATTTCGCGGCTCGCTCGAAAAGATTTTGCAAAAGCTGAATCTGACAAAAGAAAATCCACTCTCTCCAAATCAACAAAAATAAAAATTTACAATTTATAAAGGAATTATTTTAGAAAATAAAAATTCAAAATCTTATACAAAACTCGAAGGGGGAAATAATCTTGAAAAAAAACTACAACTTCTGTGTTTAATGATATTTTGTCTGTCTTTCGCGGGCATAATCAATGCACAAGACACTTCAATTACAACTAACCGGACACGGGCAACGCCTACGCCGACTCCGCGTCCTATGACCGAAGCCGAGCGTGAACGCCAGCGTCAAAGGGATCAGCGAGCCGCTTCCGGCGACCCGGATGTTTTGCTCGACATTCCGAATTTGAGCGTTGATGAAATAACGCTCGAAGTGGAAAACTTAAAAGCCAAGGTTTCGCTCGACGCACGTCTTGCAAATCTTTTGCAACTGCAAGCTGGTGCGGATGTTTCGATTGATAAAGTCAAATTGACGATCAAAGGTGTAAAAGCCGATGTTCTATTAAAAGTAAGGCTCGATAATGTCGCCAAGATCATTGACCGGACTTTAACGACGATTGATCAAAACCCGGAAATTCTGTTAAAAGTTTTAGAGAGCGTTGATAAAACGGTGGGAACGGTCGGAGAGGTTGCAAATACCGCTTTGCAGCCCGGCGGCGTAATCAGCCAGACGGTCAACAGCCTTAATCAAACCGTTCAGAGAACTCTGGATACTACGGGAAATATTTTGGAAAAAACTCTCGATTCAACCGGAAAAGTTCTAAACAGCCGGACGGTCGGAAACATAACCAATCTGCAGGTTTTAAGCGAAACGACCAATTCCGCCGGACAAACCGTCAGGCGTTAGCGTGATACCAGCGGCGGAGTTGTCGAAGTCGTGTTGGATTCCGCCGGAAAAATCGTCAATTCAAAAGTAATCAGTCGCGGAACTAATTGATAATCAATCCGAAAAATTTCATAAAAAGCGGAAGCCGTTTTTGCTTTCGCTTTTTTGTTTTTGAAAAAACAAAAAATTAAAAATTGTCCAAAAATTTCTTTTAACTTAAGAGAATTTTGCGTAATCTATAATATGTGAAGCTGAAAATTTGCGACAGATGTAAAAGACCTTTCTTAGAAATAAAAGAATTTTGTCCGAATTGTCCCGAACCTTATACGTAGAATCAGGAATCAGTCGGAAATCTCGGCTGTTTGCTCGCCACGATTATTCCTTTATTTTTAATGATTTTATTTTGGTTGTTTTTCTTTTTCGGTGTTTTTATTCGTTAAAATTAAATTTGAAGCGATTTTGTCTATTAATTCGCCGCTGTTTCCTTTATGCGTGATGTTATTACCGATAATTACAAACGCAAGCGTTTCGTTATTTGCCTGAGCAAAACCCGCCAGTGAATTTACATATAAAATTGAACCCGTTTTGCCTAAAATTTTGCCCGACATATTTCCCAAACGCCCACGCAAAGTTCCGCTTTGACCTGAAACAGGCAGGGAATTTTTGAAGGTATCGGCAAATTTGCTGTTTGAAGCGTAGATTATTGCTCGTCCGATGGCTTCCGGCGTTACATTATTTAAACGCGATAATCCCGAACCGTCGTGAATGGCGATTTCGTCCGTTGCGACATTTTTATCTTTGAGCCATTTTTTTATAACTGATGTTCCGGCGGAATCGTCGCCGCGAAGTTTCTGCATTTTCGCGTCTTCGTCCGGTGCTTCCGTGCCGAATTTTTTGCCGAGCGTCCGCAGAATTAATTCGGCGTAAAGATTTACGGAATCCTTGTTCATTTTGCGGATGGTTTCGGCAAGCGTTTCGCTTTCGATTGAGGCAAGTTCCGTTGCACTTTCAACATCTAAACTGTCTTTCGATTTCCAATTTACCGATTTTGCTTCGCCCGAAACTTTTATACCGTTTTTTTCTAAAACCTCCTTTAAGATTTTTGCCGACAAAAGTGCGGGATTGCTGATCGCTATTTTTGCATTCAAATTTTTGCCGTTTCCCCAGACATAAACTTTATTCGTGCCGAGTTCGCGTTTTAAGCCGACGGCTTCGATGTCTTCAACGGGCTTGACTTCGCCGGAAAGTTCGACGTATTTTGAATCTGATTTCGGTTTGCCGTTTTGAATCGTTACGGTTGCCTGATTTTGATTAATCGAAAGTGCCGAACTTGCCGCACCGTAATACCATTGAGCCTCGTTCCAAGTCCAGCCGTCGCCCAAATTATCGCCTTTAAAGTAACTTTCATCACCGATAATATCGCCTTTAATAACTTTTAAACCCTTTTGTTTTAATTGATTAACAAGATTATTTACTTTAGCATCATCAAAATCCGGCGAACCGTGTCCGTAAAGAACCAAATCGCCTTCGAGCGTTTCACCTGTAATTTCGCTTTTTGCATAAACGGAAGTTTTCCAGCGAAATTCTTCACCGAGTTTGTCGAGTGCAACAATGGAGGTTAAAAGTTTTTGCACGGAAGCCGGAGTAAAAAGTTGCTGTGCATCTTTCCCGCAAATGACGCGACCATCTTTTAAGCTGATCGCAATAATTCCCCAACGTGCTTTGGAAAATTCGCTCTGTTTTATTATTTCATCAATGTTTTTGCAGAGTGCAATATCTTCCGGTTTGCCGGAAATTTCGAGCGGTTTTTCGAGATTTATATTCGGTTTTGGAACTTCAAAAGTTGCTGAATTACTTGCCGATTGGTTGGAATTTATCTGCTCACTTTTTTTGAAATAATTACAGGAAGTAAAGAAAATCAGTCCATAGATAAAAACGAATAAATACAGATATTTTATTATCAAAATCCTGTCCGTCCTGTTCATCCTGTTTCAAATTCCCCTTTAATTTATACGCAGGTCATTTCCCGTCATTTCATTCGGTTTCTTCAATCCTAAAAGCCCCAAAATTGTCGGGGCGACATCTTCCAAAGCACCGTTTTCACGGAGTTTTAATCCGTTTAGATTGTTGGCGATGAGATGAAACGGCACGGGATTTGTGGTGTGTGAATTGTTCGGCGTGCCGTTTGTCAGGTCGGACATTTCTTCACAATTTCCGTGATCGGAAGTAATTAGTGCAATGCCCCCGACTTCCCGAATTTTGCCGATTATGCCGCCCAGACAAGTGTCAACAAATTGGACGGCTTCGATGGTTTTTTCAAGATTTCCGGTGTGTGCGATCAAATCTGCGGCGGCTAGATTGACGATAAAAACATCATTTTCGCCAGCCTCCAAGCCACGCAGAAGTTTGTCCGTAACCTTAAAACATCCCATTTCCGGTTTTTCGTTAGCGGTAATTCCGTGTGAAGATACTAAAATTCTCTGCTCGCAGGGATGTTCAATTTCCGCACCGCCGTTGAAAAAATATGTAACGTGAGCATATTTTTCAGTTTCCGTCAGACGGCAATTTAAAACTCCGTTTTCAGCAAAAACGTGAGCCAAAGCATTATTTTCTTCCGAATGTTCAAAAGCTACGGGCAGATTAAATTTGCGGTCATATTCGGTTAAACAAACTGCATTTATATTCGGTTTTCCAAATGCTGAATTTTCCGCCCTATCCGAAGTTATAAGAGATTTCACAAGCTGCCGCATCCGATCCGACCGATGATTAAAAAATATTACCGTGTCATTATTTTTAATGGTGGCAACGGGAATTCCGAGAGTTTTTTCGAGGATGACGGGCTGAACAAATTCGTCGGAAATTCCGCGTAAATAAGAACCGCGAATCGCTGTTACGGCATCACTTGAACGCTCGCCTTCACCGTGAACCAACATTGTAAAAGCACGTGCGGTGCGTTCCCAATTGAGGCTTTTGTCCATCGCATACTGCCGTCCGCAAAGCGTGGCGATTTTGCCGATGCCGATGTCCGCCAATTTTATTTCTAAGGCTTCAATATAAATATCCGCCGTTCTCTGCGGAACATCGCGTCCATCCAAAATGCAGTGAATAAACACATCTTTTAAGCCGAATTGCTTCGCCATTCGCAAAAGTGCAAAAAGGTTTTCCAGCGAAGAATGCACATCACCGTCGGAAACCAATCCGATCAGATGAACCGCTGTTCCTTTTTGTTTAGCTTTGGCAAAGCTTGATTTTAATACTTCATTTTCAAAAAATTTACCCGATTTGATCGCATCAAGAACCTTTGACCTTTTGGTTTGAACAATTCGTCCCGTTCCCAGATTAAGATGCCCAACCTCCGAATTTCCCGGTGCATTATTCATTAAACCGACACGGGAACCGGAAGCCGCCAACAGAGTACGCGGATATTTTGCACAAATTTCGGCATAATTCGGTGTATGAGCCAAAGCTATTGCATTTCCCTGCTTTTGAGCAGAATATCCCCAACCATCAATAATAATCAATGCCAGCGGCTTTTTCGTATATCCATTGTTCATATCCGAACCAAAGTCCAAACTCCAATTTCCAAGTTTGATCGTAGTCATAGAATTAATTTAGATAACTTTTACGTTGCTGTAAGTTTAACACATTTAAATGTCTGCAATAAATCATTTAATAAGCATTCGGAGCGGCTTTTTCCATCCATCGTTCGGGATGTTTTAATTCGGTAAAGCCGAATTTTTCATAAAGTGTATGAGCATCCCGCGTCGCCAAAATCCAACGCCGAAAACCTTGCAGATCGGGATGACTTAAAATCGTTTCCATCAACCATTTTCCCAAACCTTTTCCTTGAAATTCATCCAAAATATAAACGTCCCCAAGATAAGCAAACGTCGCAAAATCCGTTACGACACGAGCAAAACCGATTTGGTTTTCATCTTTGTAAACGCCGAAACAAAGCGAATTTTCGATCACGGTTTTCATTTGCTCAATCGTCCGATTCTTTGCCCAGTAAGACTGATGCACAAGATAATCTAAAATCGCTTCAACCTGTAAATTTTCGCGGTTTATGCTGATTGTAAATTCATCTTTTTGCCATTTACCGTTTTTACTCATTTTTTGCGAAGATTGATTTGTCTTGTTGCTCCGAGGGAAATTAATTTTGCCTGAACTTTATCTATTGAGTCTAAAAAACTTTTTAGTCTTTCGGTTGTTTTGTCTTGAAAAATTGAATCTCCGTATTTAAAATATAGATTGCTATTTTTCTCATTCATATATTCCCATTCGTAGTAATTTATATAAATATCATCTGGAGAAATATATCTGACTGCATTTATTTTATCGTCTTCCATTGCCTTTTCTATCTTTTCAATTACTCTTTCAAGATCAGCTTTTAATAAAACAAGCCGGTCAAAATCAATAGTTATGTATTTAAAGACTGTAGATTCAAATGAAGCCGCATAGATTTTATTTTTCTCTCCTTCAACCCAACCGACACGAGCTAAAACTGCCGAAGTGTCTTTTTCTCGCTTAATAACCGTATATGATTCATTGAAAACAATTTTATCCTTTATTTTGAATAATTCATCAAATTTACTTTTTTGTAATTTGGTATCTTTTTGAACTTCTTCAGTTTGTTGTGCGGAAACATTCAGAATAACCAAAATCAAGCAAAGGAAAAGCACATAAATTATTTTTTTCAAAACTAAATCCCCCTTAAATCTTTCTTTCGCCATCATAACTGTTTAATTCAAATTGACAAAGAATTTTTCAACTTCCTTATTCGACCTCAAATGTATAACTTCTGTATCGTTAAACTTTTTCAAGCGTGTTTCAATTTTCGGATTCTTATCACGCTGAAAATTCCAGACGTATTTTAGAAATTCCCAATCGAATCTTTCAACGCAACCTTCTGCCATATCGGGGCGTTTGCGTTTGTAATATATCAGGGTTCTTTTTATCACACGCCAACTGCAAACTATTCGAGGAAAATCCAGCCAGATAACGGTATCGCAAAATTGCAAACGCAAATCCATTGTCCCGCCGAAATTGCCGTCCATAATCCATTTTTCACCTTCGACAAGTTTGTTAACAACGGAAAGCCATTCTTCTTCGGATGGTTCTTCCCAATTCGGTTTGTGATAAAAACTATCAAGATGGACAAGTTTTGATCCGCTGATCGAGTGCAAACGCCTCGCAAAACTAGATTTTCCCGCACCGCACGAACCGATTATTAAAACCTTTTTCATAATGGAACGCCGTCATCTTGCCGGCAATGGACGCTTTCTTAAGCGTTCAAGCAAAGTTTATCAACTTTAAATTTTAATTTAACTTCAGAGTTCATCACGTTTATTTTCGTGCTTCGCACTCATTGCCGACAAGATGTCGGCGTTCCTATTTGTGCCATTTTTCCAGTAATTTCTTTTCTCTCTCCGCAGAAATTCCCGCTTTCATTTCTTCATCTTGAGTTTTTCGCCAATCCAAAGTTTCCCGAATCGTTTCGCTCAAAGCACGAATTTTTAGACCTTTCGCCAAAGCCTTATCAACATTCGCCGTCCGCATAAACTCAAGCGATTCCGGCAAATGAAGCGGCATTTCCGACCACGGAGCGACATTATTTTCATCCATAAATTCCTCACTCACCCAAGTAAATTCCGCATTGCTTCCGCTGACTTCTTTGATAGTTTTAAGCAAATTTCCAAACGTGATTTCAAACGGTTTATTGACGGCGTTATAAATTCCCTTCTCATCATTTTCGATCAATTTAATAATCCATTCCGCCAAATCTTTGGCATCAATAAACTGCACGGGAGCATCGGGATTTGCGGGAGCAAGAACTTCGCCGCCGCGTCCCACACGCATCACCCAATATGTAAAACGGTCAGTAAAATCATACTCGCCGACAATCAAACCGGGACGAATTATCAAATGATTTTCGGTAAAAGTTTTCTGAACTTCTTCCTCGCAAAGCACTTTCAAAGCCCCATACATTTCGCCCAAATCTGCCGCATTAAAATCACCTTTTTCGTCAATCTCTGCAAATCTCTTTTCCTGCTCATAAGTTAATTTATTGAGTTTCGCACTCTCGTCATAATTCGCTTCGGCAACCTCATCATAAACCGAAACGCTCGAAATAAACACATATTTTCCAACCGAATCTTTCAAAGCATTTGCCGAACTTTCCACCCACTGCGGCAAATATCCGCACATATCAACGACTGCATCCCAAGTCCGATTTTTTAGCTTTTCTAAATCAAAATTCCTGTCGCCGAGTATTTCTTCAACATTTCCTAAATCGCCCGAAGGATGCTTGCCACGATGAAAAATCGTAACTTCGTGATTATTTTTCAAAGCCGATTTAACCAGATGTCGCCCCGAAAATTTTGTTCCGCCGATGATTAAGATTTTCATTTTATTAGATGGTCGGTTCGAGATATTTTAAACCGCTGATAAATTTGAAATCGCCGATGTTATAAGTTACAACGGTCAAATCATTTTCGAGTGCGGATGCGGCAATTAGAGCATCCGCAAGCAAGGGTCCGTGAGAATTTGAATATGTATCAATCAGATTTATTGTAGTTTGTGAAATTGTTGCGGTAATATGCAAAAAGCGGAAGATTATCCAAAACCTGTTTGATCTTCCGCTTTTCCAAATTAGATTTTGAGCCTTGAATACATTCGATATAAACTGTTGTATCAATTGCGATTTCGAGATTTCCAATAAATTTCGCAACATCCCTATCGCCTTTGAAAATTCTCAAAAATACATTTGTGTCAATAACATATTCGATCATATTTTGCCATTATTTTTATCTCTGATCTTGCGGGCAATTTCATCAGCCGATTCTTCTCGGTCTGACCAAATCCCGACAACTGCTTCCAAATCTTTTTTTAAATTATTTCGACGCGGCGGCAGTATTGCAGGTGGTTTCTCAGATTCAGATTTTTTCTCAAAATCATCTTTGCCTGAAAATTCGCCAAACAAATCCGATTTTGTTCGTTTTCCTATTATTTCCAGAATTTCATTCGCCACCTCAACGCTTTCAATCGTAGTTTTGATATTCACATCTTGCGGCACATCAATAATTACTTGTCCCATAATGTTTAAATTTTACCACAAATTAGTATTTTATCTGATAAAAAGATTTGCGTCCCAAATATCTTGCCGATTCGCCCAAGTCTTCTTCGATTCGCAATAATTGATTGTATTTTGCAATGCGATCAGAACGCGAAAGCGAACCTGTTTTTATTTGTCCGGCATTTGTCGCCACGGCTAGATCGGCGATAAATGAATCTTCCGTTTCGCCCGAACGGTGCGAGATCACCGCTGTCATATTGTTTGTTTTCGCCAATTCGATAGCGTCCAAAGTTTCGGTCAAAGTGCCGATCTGATTAACTTTTATAAGAATCGAATTTGCCGCTCCTTCGTCAATTCCTTTTTGCAGAAATTTCGTATTCGTTACAAAAAGATCATCTCCGACGAGTTGGACTTTTTTGCCGACTTTTTCCGTCAAATATTTCCAACCTTCCCAATCGTTTTCGTCCATTCCGTCTTCGATGGAAATTATCGGGTATTTTGAAGTCCAATCAATCCAATAATCCGCCATTTCCTGCGAAGTTAATTCGCGGTTGTCGGATTTGTGAAAAACATATTTGCCGTCCTTGTAGAATTCGCTCGCGGCAGGATCGAGTGCGATTAAAATATCTTCGCCTGCCGTGTAGCCGGCTTTTTCAATCGCTTCGAGAATTGTTTCGACCGCTTCTTCATTTGATTTCAAATTCGGTGCAAAACCGCCTTCGTCGCCGACGGCGGTTGAATATCCGCGTGATTTTAGAACGCTTTTCAAATTGTGAAAAATCTCCGCTCCCGCACGCAATGCCTCGCTGAAACTTTCCGCACCGACGGGCATAATCATAAATTCCTGAAAATCCACGTTATTATCCGCGTGCGAACCGCCGTTGATTATATTCATCATAGGTGTTGGCAAAGTCTTCGCATTTGTTCCGCCGATGTAACGATAAAGCGGCATTTGCAGAAAAGTCGCGGCGGCTCTTGCCGTTGCCAACGAAACTGCGAGCAGTGCATTTGCACCAAGTTCCGATTTGTTTTCCGTGCCGTCCAATTCAAGCAAAATACCGTCAATCATCGCTTGATCTAATACATCAAAACCTTTCAAATCATAAGCGATTTTGTCATTTACATTTTCAACCGCTTTCGACACGCCTTTTCCCAAATATCTTGATTTATCGCCATCACGCAATTCAACCGCTTCATTCTCCCCCGTCGAAGCTCCGCTCGGAACTGCCGCCCGTCCCGTTTCGCCCGTTTCCAATGTAACTTCTGCTTCCAAAGTCGGGTTTCCGCGTGAATCCAAAATCTCTCTCGCCCAAATTTCTTCTATTAAACTCATTTTTATAAATTGCTCCGTAATTAAATTTTGTAAAAACTGATGCGATAAATTTAACGTGATTTACTGACAAAAACAAAAAGGCAAAAGCGGAAATGAATTTCCAACCTTTGCCTTTTTACATATTATATTTCAAATTTAGTTCAGTATTACGGTAATCACATTTGAATTAACCGTTTTGTAAGTCGGTCTTTTGCCGACAGGTTCGCGGATGGGTTTTCCGTCTTTGTAAACGATTTTTGCATTTGCCGCATTTCTATATCCCGTAAGCACTTTTACGCTGGCAGTAAAGAATATATTTTCCTTTGAAATATCCACAAACTTTTTTGTTAATGAGATGTTGCCAAAATCCATTTCCGATTTATACCAATCCTGTTTGGCAAGATTTACACGAAAATTTAATGATTCATTTTCCCGAAGTTTTTTAACCGGAATATCAATTCTCGAAATGCTGTCATTTCGTTCAAGTCCCTGTTCGCCACCGAGCATATTTTTTGAGAATCGGAATTCCAGAAAACCCAAACCATCGGTTATCAGAACTTGTCTGGAATTATTGGTAATTGTCACCTCCGCAACAATATTTTTATCGGTTTTGGTGATATTATTTTCTTCCAACGAAACCTGCAAATCAAAATTTCGCTCCTGTGCGTAAATCGAAATAGAAAGTAAAAACACTAATGAAAATAACGCTAAAAATCTATTTTTCATAATCAACTTTTCTCCATTCTGACTCTAAACTGAATGAATTTTATCCCGTATCAGATCGCTGACTAAACGACTAATCTGAACGCCTTTGTTATGAGCCTCTTTTGATAAACCGGACATTAAATCAGCATCAATCTCAATTTCAAATCGTCGTTTTGTCAACTTAACATCTGCTTCAATTGTTTCAAATTCATCTAAATAATCGGTTGTATCGTGATTATCCCAAAATTCAGCCGCAATTTCATAAGATTCAAATTCTTCGGGAATTTCATCAATTTTATTTTTGCCGTTCATAATATTTTCTTTCTGATTTTGTCATATCTCGTGCAGAAATTGGTAAAGCCGCTATTTTTTCTTTACGAATAAAGAAAATCACTAAATATCTGCCATCCTCAGTTTGTCCGTAAGCAACATATAAATCTTCACCTTTGATATTTCCTTTACCCGCCTTGCGAATATGCGGTTTGCCGAAAATTATTTCTTCTACTTCATCAATAAAAACTCCGTGCTTACTTTCCAGTTTATCAATAAATCTTTCTTTCCAAATAATTTCTCTTAAACGCATTTCGCAAATTTTATTTTAACTTTTCTCCATACGAACTTTCAAAATCCGCCGTTTATCAACTTCCTGAATTCTGAAAATATGTCCGTTGTAACTGACGCTTTCACCTTTTTCCAAAACCTGTCCCGCTTCGCTCATCAGAAAACCTGCGATTGTTGTATAACTTTCCGAAACGGGAAAATTCAAATCCAATTGACGATTCAGATCACGCACGGCAAGTCCACCTTCTAAAATGTAGCTTCCGTCTTTTTGTTTGTGAATTTGTTTAACGACCTCTTCATCAAACTCATCATCAATTTCGCCGACGATCTCTTCAAGCAAATCTTCCAATGTAATAATTCCTTCAATTCCGCCGTGTTCGTCAACAACGAAACCGAAATGAAATTTCTCGCTCTGCATCTGCCGTAAAACGTCTTCAAGTCTTGCCGTATCAACAACATAGACGGGTTTTCGCAGAATTTTCTCTAACCGATATTGGTCAGGCTGCAAAAGATACGGCATCACATCTTTACTGTGAATTACGCCTGCAATATCATCCATCGAATCACGATATACGGGCAAACGCGAATGACCGCTTGCCTGAAATGATTCTGTTATTTCCTCGATGGAAAGCGTTGCGGGAATTGCATTTATTTCTGTGCGTGGAATCATTGCTTCGCGGACGGTAGTTTCGGAAAACTCAAAAACCTGATGAATCAGACGCTGTTCGTCTTCGTTTAGGTGTCCGCTGCGTTTTGAAATATCAACCAATTGCCGAAGTTCATCCTCCGAATAGATCGAACCGTGGTCGCCTTCGGAATGAATCCCGATCAACCCGACCATTTTCACACTCGCCCAATCAAGAGCGTGAATCGGCAGCTTAAAGATGACGTAAAAAATCTTCGTCGGCAAAGCTGTTAAAAGTGAGATTCTTTCCGCCATTTCCAAACCGATCAATTTCGGTGCTTGCTCACCTAGAGTTATATGCAGACTCGTGATTATTGAAAGTGAAATAATTAACGCGACGGGATGTTGAAAAGATTCGGGCAGCACTGAAAGCGGTCTTGTAAGAAGTTCCGCAACGGCAGGTTCGGCAAGCGTTCCGAGTGCCAAAGACGCAATCGTAATTCCGAGTTGGCAAGCCGAAAGATACGGGTTGAGATTATTCAAAATCTCCATCAGCCGCTTCGCACTTTTTAAACCTTCATCGGCAAGGATTTTGATGCGTGATTTTCTAACCGCCACATAAGCAAACTCCGCCATTACAAAATATCCGTTTAGCAAAACGAGTATTAAAACCAGTAAAAGTTTAAGGGCACTATAAATATAATTGACAGGTTGTTCCACCGAACCGGCTTCGGCAAAAAAGAATATGAGTAAACTAGCAGGATCGTCCATTGTTTTGATTTTCGATTTTAGATTTGCGATGTGCGTTTGGCAAACCGTTGAAATATCTCCTTAAATTATTACTAAAAATTTTATTTATTCGACAACTTTCATAATATCACGAATAGTTTCAGCTGATAAAACCCTTTTTTCTTACTTCTTGATCTTTGCATCTTTGCGGGAAATTTCTTAATAATCTGTCGAGTCCAAAATCTCCTGAATCAAAGGCTGACACGAACCGCAACCCGTTCCTGCGTTGCAAATATCGCCGACTTGTTCAACATTTTCCAAACTATGCAGAGCAATCTCATTTTCAATCCGTTCCTCCGAAACACCGAAACAAGTGCAAATGAGAGCCTTTTCTCCGGTCCATTCTTCAATCTGAGTATTTCGATATTCTGCCAGAGTATTTTGCAAAGCATCGAAACAAACATCCGAACAATGTTTGCGGTCAACAGGAAATTCACCGAATTCATTTGAAAATAAATCTTCCAAATCTTCCAGCCCGTGAAGTTCCGTAAGTTCTTGTCCGATAATCTTTTCACAAATAAAATCTGCCGTCGCAATTATATAACCGCAGCCGTTGGTTTTAAATTTTGCGTCTGTAATTTTTTTTGTTTCTTCATTAATCTGTAAAGAAAACCGCACAGAAACACCGCAAATAAAACTCGCCCATTTGCCGTTTGCGTTGGCATTTTCCGCCACGCCGGTATTTTTTGGCTGGCTGAAATGTTCATTAATTTTTTTCGGATAAAATTTTGTCACTAATTACACGAATAACACGAATGAAAGAAAAAATGAATTCGTGTAAAATATAAAGTCATGAGTCAAACAAGAAATACTTTGTTTTGAACTTTGCGACTTTGCGACTTTGCGGGAAATTATTTCTATGAAATTTACAGTTTTTTTAATTTTTACTTTTACCTTTTTATTTTTTACCGCCTGCGATCCGGCGAAACCTGTTTCTATTTCAAATGAAAGAATTGACAGAACCCGTATGCCGCAAACAAATTTGCCGATGCCGCCGAATAAACCTATCGAGCAATTAGGCTGGAGAATTTTAGACGGCAAAACGGAAACCCTCGGAGAATATAAAGGAAAAGTCGTTGTGCTTGATTTTTGGGCGACCTATTGCCCGCCGTGCATCGAGGAAATTCCGCATCTTAAAGAATTGCAGGCAAAATACGGCGAACAAGGTTTGCAGATAATCGGTCTGCACGTCGGCGGCGAAGAAGATGAGCCGAATGTTCCGGCATTTATCGAACGTCTGAAAATTGATTATCCGCTTGCCGTGCCTGAAGACGAATTGACCTACGCTTTACTTGGAACGGACAACCGAATTCCGCAAACTTTAGTTTTTGACCGCAACGGAAAACTTGTAAAACAATTTGTCGCGTATGATGATGAGATCAAAAAACAATTAAACGAAACTATTGAAGAAACCGTCAACAAATAATTAACGAATAAGGGAGAAAAAATTATGTCTGAAATAAATAGAGAAGCCGATGTCGAAAAGGAATATTCAAAATCGGAAGTCGTCCGCAAACTCAGACGTTTAGCCGATGCTTTGGAGAATGAAGAAACTTTCCAAATCCAGATTGATAAAAATAAAATTGAAGTTCCGCCCGATGCGGTTATTGAATTTGAATACGAATCCGAAGGCAGCGATGCGGAAATTGAAATCGAGATTAAATGGAAGAAAAAGTAAGCGGTGCAAAATCGGAAAAATCCGGCGGAAAAACTAATTTACAGACCGTCGGACAAATTTCGGCGGGCGGTGTTACTTTTCGCCGAAAAGAAAATAAAACGCAGGCGGCTCTTATAAAAGTCAATCCGAATGAGCGTTGGCAATTGCCGAAAGGCTTGGTTGATAAGGGCGAAAAGCCGGAAGCCGCCGCCCAACGCGAAGTTCGTGAAGAAGCCGGAATCGAAACCGTTTTGATTGAAAAAATCGAAACAATCGAATACTGGTATGTCGGAAATTTCAAAGGCGAACGGGTGCGTTTTCATAAATTTGTGCATTTTTATTTACTCGAATATAAAAGCGGCAATGTTAAAGATCACGACGCGGAAGTCCTCGAAGCCCGTTGGGTTGAGATTGATGAAGCAGCCCGAAAATTAACTTTTAGAAGCGAAAAAGAAACACTTGAAAAAGCGAAAAACCTAATCAAACAATTGGAAAACGCTCAAAAGTCGTAAAATCTTAAAATTATGTCGCAACGAAGATTTATCGCCCTCGGAACAGCCAGCCAAGTTCCGACCAGAAGCCGTAATCATAACGGCTATTTTTTGCGTTGGGATGCTGAAGGTTTTCTATTTGATCCGGGCGAAGGAACGCAGCGGCAGATGATTTATTCGGGAGTTGCTGCTCCCGATATTACAAAAATTTTTATTACACATTTTCACGGCGATCATTGTTTGGGTTTAGCCGGAGTTTTGCAGCGTCTTTCGCTTGACAGAATTCCGCACACCGTTCAAATATTTTATCCGAAAAGCGGACAAAAATTTCTCGATAATTTGAAAAATGCTTCGATCTATCACCAAACTGCAACGATTGAAGAACATCCAATTAGCAAAGCGGGAATAATTTTTGAGGACAAAAATCTAACTATCGAAACGCAAAAACTAGAACATTCCGCTGAATCCTGGGGTTACAAAATAGCGGAAAAAGACAGCGTTACGATGTTGCCCGAAAAGCTGAAAGAATTCGAAATCGAACGAGAAAACATTGGCAAACTGCAACGGAATGGTTTAATTGAAATTGACGGTAAAACATTAAACTTAAAAGATTTCAGCGTCGAGAAAAAAGGACAATCTTTTGCATTTGTAATGGATACAAGAGTTTGCGACAACGCTTACAAATTAGCGAAAGAAGTTGATTTGCTCGTCATCGAATCAACCTATCTAAAAACCGAAACCAAAGAAGCCATCGCCCACGGACATCTCACCGCCACGCAAGCCGCCGAGATCGCCCGTGATTCAAATGTAAACAAATTAGTCCTGACACATTTCTCGCAAAGGTATCCGCGAATAAAAGATTTTCTGAATGAAGCGAAAGAGATTCATTCAAAGGTCGTCGCCGTCAAAGATGGCGATTTTGTAGATTTGCCAAAGAGAAAGTAAAAAGAGTTTGCAAATCCAAAATCTAAAATCCAAAATCTAAAATCTATGAGAGATATTCCCGTCGGTAATGGTTCGCTGCTGGTAAATTTTGATAATAAATATCAGATTCGTGATATTTATTATCCGCACGTCGGGCAGGAAAATCATACGGAAGGTTTTCCGTTCCGTTTCGGCGTTTGGGCGGACGGGGAATTTTCTTGGGTTTTTGATGATAATGATTGGGAAAGGGAATTGAAATATCTGCCCGAAACGCTTGTTACGGATGTTCGGCTTGTTAATGAAAAAATGGGCGTTGAGATTGTTTGTAATGATACGGTTTTAAGCCACGAAAATGTTTTCTTACGAAAAGTTCGGGTTAAAAATTTGTCGGACAAACGACGAGAATTCCGCATTTTTTCGCATCATGATTTTCGTATTTATGAAAATAAAGTTGGCGACACAGCGTTTTATGATCCTGAAAGTTTTTCGCTGATTCATTACAAAAAACATAGATATTTTTCAATCAATACCGAACCTCATTTTGATCATTTTGTAACGGGCAGAAAGGCTTTTCAGGAGCAGGAAGGCACTTGGCGGGATGCCGAAGACGGTATTCTCAATGGTGGGGCGATAACGGAAGGCTCGGTAGATTCAACGATTCAGAAAAGTTTTATTATTCAGCCGAATGAGGTCGGAGAATTTTTCTACTGGATCGCGGCGGGGACTTCGCACGAGGAAGTTCTTGAATTGAATCAACTTATTTTAGACGAAACTCCGCAGCAGTGTCTTGAATATACAAAAAATTACTGGCGTGTCTGGGTAAATAAATACGAAACGGATTTTGCCGATTTATCAAGCGAAGTTATCGAACTTTACAAGCGTTCACTGCTTATCATCCGCACACAATTTGATAATCAGGGAGCAATATTGGCGGCAAATGATTCGGATGTAACCGAGCGTGCAACCGATCATTACAGCTACCTTTGGACACGCGACGGAGCATTTATCGCTAATGCATTAGACCTTGCCGGTTATCCTTTTTTTACGCGAAAATTCTTTGAATTTTGTGCGAACATTGTCCACGAAGACGGTTATTTTCTGCAAAAATATAATGCTGATGGAACGGTCGCTTCCGGCTGGCACGCCGCTTGGGACGTTTGGGCAAGAAAAAAACTCGTGCCGATTCAGGAAGACGAAACTTCGCTCGTCGTATGGGCTTTGTGGGAACATTACGACAAATTCCGTGAGGTTGAATTTATACGCAAACTTTATCGTCCGCTGATTGTAAAATGTGCCGATTTTATGTGCGAATTTCGTGATGAAAAAACGGGTTTGCCGAAACCGAGTTGGAATCTTTGGGAAGACCGCCGCGGGATTCACACATTTACCTGTGCGTCCGTCGTTGGCGGACTTCGTGCAGCGGCGAAATTTGCAAAAATGTTCGGTGAAGAAAACCGTGCGGAAAAATACGAAACTGCTGCCGATGAAATCGTCGAAGCAATGCGGGAAAATCTTTACAGCAAAGAACTTGAGAGATTTTTGCGGGCATTAAATTCCGATAATGACGAGACATTTGAAGCCGATACAATAATTGACGCTTCGATGTTCGGGATTTTTTATTTCGGAGCTTTCGATGTTGATAATGAACTTGTTGAAAATACAATGAAAGCGATTGAAAGAAATCTCTGGGTAAAAAGCGAAATTGGCGGTGTGGCTAGATTTAACGGCGATTCTTATATGCGTATTTCGAATGAATTTACGGAAAATGCCTGGTTTATATGCACGCTTTGGCTGGCGGATTATCGCATCGCCGTAGCAAAGAAAAAATCCGACTTAAAAGGCGTGATCGAAATCCTCGAATGGACGGCGAAAAATGCACTTGAATCGGGAGTTTTAGCCGAACAAGTTAATCCGTTTGACGGTTCGCCCGTTTCCGTTTCGCCGCTCACCTGGTCGCACTCAACATTTGTTGCAACGGTTGTAAATTATTTGGAGAAGTTGAATGATTTTCAAGAAAACTTACAAAATAATGAAGAACTGCGAACTAAAATTTAAGAATTAAAGAAAAATTCTCAATTCTTAACTTTCCATTTTTAATTATTTTGTTATTTCTTTTTCATAATCTCCGTTTAAAATATAAACTTAGGCAATGCCGAAAAACTGGACGGAAAGTAAACTTCAAAATTTTATAACGAGCGAGATTGAGGAATCTTTGACGCTCGAATATAAATCCGCCGAAGCACTCGGCAAAAGCGATCATCAGAAAACGGAAATTACGAAGGATGTTTCGGCGATGGCGAATTCGGCGGGCGGTTTGCTGATTTATGGGATCAGGGAATATGCAGAAAATGATAAACGCCATCTGCCTGAAAAATTTGTTGCGGTTGACCGCACGGAATTTTCCAGAGAATGGATCGAACAAATTATCAACAGCATACGCCCGCGAATTGACGGGATTTTTATTCATTCGGTGCAGCTTGCAAGCGGCGAAAACGATGTCGTCTATATTGTCGAGATTCCGCAGAGCAACACCGCTCATCAAGCCAATAATCAGCGGTATTACAAGCGTTTTAATTTTCAGAGCGTGCCGATGGAAGATTACGAAATCCGCGATGTAATTTTCCGCGAACAACTGCCGGATGTAGTTGTCAGATTTTTAATTGAACAAAAGGAAAATGAGCAGAATTTAATTATTCAGGCAAAAAATCTCGGCTCGGCTTATGCCAGATATGTGGCGTGTTTTGTTGATGTTCCCGTAAAAACTCTTGTAAATATCGAAAATAAACGGAGTATCAAGGACGGCGGAAAATACTATCGGCATCGTTTGACGAATTTGAACCAGGAATACGCCGATGAAACTTTCAAAGCAAATTTTCCGCTGCTTAGAAATATGACGATGAGTTGGAAAATTTCTCTGAAGGAAAATTTTAATGAACTGAAAGAATCAAAATGGAATATCAAATGGAAGGTGTATGCCGACAATGCACTGCCGAAGGAAGACAAAATTTCGTTTGATAAAATTGACATTGTGGACTTGCGACGGAAAAAAGCGTAACTTGTAACATCTTATTCATTTTACAGTAGTTATAATCAATTTATGCGTAGAGCCAAAATTTTAGCGACACTCGGACCGGCTTCCGACACACAGGAAAAAATCGAAGAACTCATCAAAGCCGGAACAAACGCCGTGCGGATAAATATGTCGCACGGGACTAATGAAGAACATTTGAAAACTCTGCAAAATGCACGGGCGGCGGCTGAGAAACTCGGTGAACCTTTAGCGGTTTTGGTTGATCTAGCGGGACCAAAAATCCGCACACGCTCACTTGAAAACAAAGAACCTGTTCAACTGCACATCGGTGAAAAATTCATCTTAACGACGAAAGATATTGTCGGAAATGAAAGAGAAGTTGCGACGACTTTTAAGGAATTGCCTTCCGCGGTAAGTATCGGCGAACCGATTTTGCTTGATGATGGTTCGCTTGAGTTGAAAGTTTTGGATAAAACGGAAACGGATGTGATTTGCGAAGTCGTGGCAGGCGGACTTTTGTATGAGAGTAAGGGAATAAATTTGCCGAATACGATTTTGCCGATTCCGAGTCTGACCGAAAAAGACCGTGAGGATTTGGATTGGGCTTTGGAGCAAGATGTTGATTTTATTGCACTTTCATTTGTCCGCAAGGCGGAAGACTGCCGTGAAGTTAAACAAATTATCAAGGATAAAAACACACGGGAATTCGGGCGGGCGTTGCTTGTTGCAAAAATTGAGAAAGCGGAAGCGATTGAGAATCTGGACGAAATCATTGAGGCAACGGATGGTTTAATGGTCGCACGCGGGGATTTGGGTGTAGAAACAAGCGTCGAACTTGTGCCGATATATCAGAAACAAATTATCCAGCAATCAATTGCTAAGGATAAATTTGTAATAACGGCAACGCAAATGCTCCAATCAATGATCGAAAATCCACGCCCGACTCGTGCTGAAGCCTCCGATGTTGCTAACGCCGTCTGGGACGGCACGGATGCCGTGATGCTTTCGGCTGAGACTGCGGCTGGAAATTTTCCGGTTCAAAGCGTTCGGACGATGGCAAAGATCATCAATTCCGCCGAAACATTGAAACCTGCATCGCTTCGCAAACCAATCAAATTTTCACAAGAGGCTTCCGGCAGAACTTCGCAGGCACTCTGCAAAGCCGCAGGATATTGTGCGAAAGAAATCAAAACCGAAAAGGTCGGAGTTTTTACCGAATCAGGTTTGATGGCTCGCAGACTTTCATCTTTTCGTTCCGGCTTGCAAACCTTTGCCCTGACTACTTCAAAACGTGCCAGAAATCAACTTGCTCTGATTTGGGGCGTAACACCTTTTTACCAGAAAGCTCCCGAAACAACCGAGATTTTACTCAAAAAAGGCGAGAAAACTTTGCTCGAAAATGAAGTCGTAGAAAATGGCGAAACAATCGTAATGATGGCTGGTCGGCTTTCGGGACTTGGGCTTTCGAGTTCAGTTGTCGTCTGGACAATCGGTGAGGATACACCGCGAAGATAATTAGAAACTATTGCTGTCTGTTTTGAATTGAGAAAGTTTGCAGGTTTTATTTTTATATTTCTAAAACCCTGTGTGCGACTTTAAATGACTTCATTCAATAATGAAAGTTGAAGTGCTTTGTTGCCGTTTTTCATATTTAGAAAGACTCCAACCGTATGGCTCAAGACTTTCCTGAAGATTCGATTTTGATAG
>JALZKH010000031.1 GCA_030859345.1 Acidobacteriota bacterium
AAAGGGCGACAGTTCTTTGTTCTTAGAAAATTCGTGGTAGTCGGTGCTTTGACCGACTAATTTTCGGGCGAATGCCCCGTCAGCTTGCTGCGGGGTAGTCCGAAAATAACGAATTTTAATTTACTGCTTTGTCTTTGCAATTGTCGAAAGATTTGCGTTCGGCGTTTGAAAAAGCGATTGAGGATAAAGCGAGAGCGATTGTTTTGACGGGAACGGGACGTGCATTTTGTGCGGGCGGCGATTTGCGGGAAATGCAGACGATGTGGCAGAAAGAAGGTCGCATCGAGGCGTTTTTGGAAGAACCGCTGGAGGCTTTGCACAAAGTTATTTTGCTCATACGCGAAACGCCGATTCCTTTTATTGCGGCGGTGAACGGCGTTTGTGCGGGAGCGGGGACGAATTTTGCACTTGCTTGCGATCTGATATTTGCGGCGGATGAAGCATCTTTTAATGAAGCGTTTGTGAAAATCGGTTTATCGCCCGATTGCGGCGGGAGTTTCTTTTTGCCGCGTGCTGTCGGTAACAAAATTGCGGCGGAAATGTTTATGACGGGAAGTTCGATCTCGGCAGAACGTGCCAAAGAAATCGGAATGATAAACCGCACGATGCCGCTTGAAATGTTGGAACAGGAAACGCTTGTAATGGCGAACAAGTTAGCACTTGCTCCGACTGGTTCAATCGGCAGAATTAAAAAAATGCTCAACGCAACATTTTCAAACGATTTGCAGACTCAGTTAAAACTCGAACACGAAATGCAAATCGAATCCGGTAAATCGAATGATTTTAAAGAAGGTGTTCAATCATTTTTTGAAAAACGTCCGCCGAATTTTACAGGAAGCTAAATCTTTAAATGGAAAATGGAAAACGGAAAATGGAAAATGTTTATATCGGTAAGTTTTCTGTTGTCTATTAAAGTTTTATACGCTTTTCCCAAAATCTGGTAAAGTTTTTGCCCGTCTGATAAATCCTCTTTTCTTAATTTTCCATTTTCCGTTTCTTATGAACCTAACCTATGCACAACTTATCGGTGGGAATCGGAATTTCCGAAACTTGCTGTGGGGTCAGTTTATCTCCGAACTCGGAAACTGGTTTAATTTTGTAGCGGGATTGGGAATTGTGCGGCTGGTTTCGGGCGAATCTCCGGTTGCGGCGGGGATGCTTCTGTTTTGGCGGACTTTGCCGTTTGCACTTCTGATGCCGTTTGCGGGAACGCTTGCCGACAGGCTTTCAAGAAAGAATATTCTGATAATTTCTGATGTTCTGCGTGGATTTTTCGCCTTGATTTTTCTACTTGTAACAGAACCGTCCGATCTTTGGATCGCTTATGTCGCTTCGGTTTTGGTTTCGGGAACATCCGCCTTTTTCGACGGGGCAAAAAATGCCGCAACGCCGAATATTGCAGGTAGTGAAGGACTTTTATCGGGAACGTCTCTGATGCTTTCGACGCGGTTTTTGCTGATGGCGGTCGGTGCTGCACTCGGCGGCGTGGCAACGGTGCTTTTTGGATACAAAGTCGCTTTTATCATTAATTCGATCTCGTTTTTCATATCGGCATATTCTATCTGGCTAATTCCCGAAGACGCAATGCGTGAAAAAACGCCGCTTGAACGGAGAATCGAAACGGTACAAACTGCGGCGACGAGTTTTTTTGAGGAAATAAAAGAAGGATTTCAATACACGCTCAAAAATCCGTTTGCTCTGACGATTCTTCTGATGAATGTGATCTGGGCGTTGGGCGGAGGGATGACTAATATTGTTTTTGAAGGTCTGAGCGTCAATGTTTTTTCCGACGAAAGAATGAATGCAGATTTTGTCTATTCTGTTCTTCTAACAGCAAACGGACTCGGTTTATTTTTCGGAATGGTCATCGCTCACCGCGTTGGGAATTATGTTGAGCGAAAGGGTATTACACGCTCTTTTATGGGTTGGGCGTTGATCTTTCACGGTGTTTTATTTGCAGTCGGCGGATTTATGCCGAGTCTTTGGCTGGTTTGCGGATTTATAATTTTCTCAAGAGTGCTGATCGGTGCGGAATACGCCGTGCAGGAAACGATGTTTCAACGCTCTCTGCCCGACAGAATTCGCGGACGGATTTCAACGCTTGATCGCGGTGCAGAAATATTGATGTATAGCATCGCAAGTTTTCTTGCAGGAGTTTCATTGACAATAATTTCTGCTCAGACGGCAACAGCAATCGCCGGTTTGCTGGCGGGTTGTTCGGGTGTTGTGTGGCTTATTAGAACTAGAAAAGCTAAAAATTTCGGACAAAATGAAGAAGACGTGCAAAGTTTCAGTAAATTGGAAAATCACAAATCACAGTTTTAAGCCGTGATTATCACCGCTTTTGTTCCCATCAATTCCGAAAAATCTTTTGTATAAATAGTATCAACGCGGCGGATGCGGCTGACCGTTTCGACGACATCCTGTGTTTGCACAAAACTATCTTCGACGTGGGCAATCGCCCAATGTTTGATGTGCGAGGCAGTTTTGAAAATTTCTTCCAGGTGATTTAAATATTGAGATTTTGTTTCGATATGCGTGCCGAGTGTGCTGATTTGCGAAGATTCCAGTTCATTCCAGAAATCATCTTTGCCGCGAATCCATTCTTCCCGCCACGCTTTCCAGCCGAGAGCATTTTTTAACGTCTGATTATGAGCCTGCGGCAGACGCAGAAACATTAAATCCGTGTAATTTTCAGCGGTAAATTCGTTGGCACTTTTGTTCTGACAAATATTGTTTTGTGCGTTGTTGACGGGATTTTCCGCAACGCTCCATAAGCGTTTATAAACATTTGAAAGCGGCTGACGAAGTTCGCGTGTTTCCTCATCAAACGATAAAACATAATCGCCGACGTTCATTCCGAAACTCAATGCAATTGCTTGTTTCATTGGTGATGAGAGTTGTTCGATGTTTGTCCTGACATTATCAAACCACCATGAATCCGTTTCGCTGAACCAATTCTCCAAAGCCGAATTTCGCAGTTTATAATGCGGCACATAAGCGTCTTCGAGAATTATTTCAATTTCTACTTCGGTAAGTTTATCGTCATTATTCTCAATATTTGCTTTGGCGGAGATATAATCAGATTTTAGTAAATTATTTGCCAGAACTTTTACATCCCAATTTTTCAGATGTTTACCTAAAGCTGATTTTACCTTAAAAGGAATCACCACCGATTTAAATTCTAAGCGGCGTAAAACATTTAACTCAAAAGCCAGCCAGCTTCTCGGTGTATTGTCGGAATTTGTCTGCATAAACTTTAACTTTCAAAATCTTCTTTGTCCGCAGTATCTTCGGCAAAGGAATTTAATTCTTTTATATCATTCAATGATAGAAAAACTTTTACTACTTTCGGGTCAAATTCGATTCCCGCCCATTCGGTTAAATATCTTTTCGCTTCCGGTTCGGAAATTGCTGCGTTATACGGACGCGAATCGGTTAAAGCCGTATAAGTGTCGCAAACCCGCAGGATACGTGCGGCTAAAGGAATTTGCTCACGCTGCAAACCGTCTGGATAACTGTTACCGTTCCACCACTCGTGATGCCAGCGAACGAGAAGCTGGACGGCACGCGACAGTCCGCGTTTGGCAGATTCCTGTTCGCCGATGACGGGATGCCTATGCATATCCATTCGTTCCTGCGGAGTCAGCATACGATTACTTTTTATATAATCACGATCCATAACCAACTCGCCGACATCGTGAACCAGTGCGGCTTGCTGTAAGGCAAAACGGTCGTGCGAAGCTAAGTTGTATTTTTGAGCAACCGCATCGGCTAAAGCGGCAATGCGTAGAGCGTGAGCGTGAATATAACCTTCAGTTTCATCAATTACGGATGAAAGCTGAAGTAGTTTCTCATCAATTTTTGAATCTCTGGTAATTGCTCTTTCGGGAAACGACATAAACATCAAGGCAAAAGTAAAAACTAAAAATGCAAAAGTAAAATACCTTGAATAGAGTTTTACTATTTATTATCTAATCTGTCGAGCAAAGACAATGCTTCCGCGTTGTTCGGCTCGAATTCCAAGAGGCGATTTAATTCACCTTTGGCACTTGTTCCAACCTTAACATAAAGTTCCGCCAACATAAGCCTGTAAATCGAGTTTCGGGAATCCAGATTGATAGCTTCATTAATTTCAGTTGCGGCTTTTCGATGCTGTTTGCTGTCGTGTGATAAGGCTTTGACCGTAAAAAGCGTGATAACGTGCATTTTCAGAATCTAATTGAACTGCTCTGGCAAGATGCGGAATCACTTCGTTAAATTTTTCTTCAGTTAAAAGTGCGTAGCCGGTTTCAAAATCTTTATCAGCCACAACAGAATTATCGTTTAGATCGGATTCACTTGCATTTGAACCGGACTCACTTTTGTTGAGAGAGTTCGAGATATTGACAATTGATAAGCAACTGCTTTATCTATAATAACAAATTAGACGATAAAAAGTTAAGAAAATTTATAAACAGAAAATTTACAATAATTCCAACAATCTTTTTGATAAAAAATGAAACAAACACCTGAAATCGAAATCCGCGAATGCAAAACGGTTAAAGAATTAACTGATTGTGTGCATCTGCAAAGAGAAGTTTTCGCTCTGCCCGAACTGGAAATTTCGCCCGTCCGCCATTTTGTCGTAACGCATCACGCGGGCGGTTTCACGCTCGGTGCTTATTTTCAAGAAAAACTCGTCGGTTTTACGCTTTCCGTTCCGGCGATTCTTCGCGGTGAAAAGGCTTTTTATTCGCATATGACAGCGGTTGACAAGAATTTTCAATCTCACGGAGTTGGAGCGAAGTTAAAATGGAAACAACGTGAAAAATCTCTGGAAGAAGACATTAAATTTATCAAATGGACATTCCAACCCGTGATGGCTCGCAACGCATATTTTAATCTCGAAAAACTCGGAGCGGTCATCAAAGAATACAAACCGAATTTTTACGGAACGGATTATCCGGGTTCTTCGGGACAGAGCGAAAAACCCGGCTTGGATTCCGACAGACTTTTCGCCGAATGGCAGCTTGAAAGTGAAAAAGTTAAAACTCTGGCAAAAGGCGGAGAATTTGTTGAAAAAAGAGAGATTGTCAGTAAAATTGAGATTCCGAATGAATGGAACAATCTGGTTAAGTCGAATCCGCAAAAAGCCGTCGCCGAACAAAATCGTATAAAAGTAGAATTTCAAACGGCTTTTTCAAAAAGTTTAATTTGCTGCGGATTTGAACGCGACGAACTGCATCCGAAGTTTTTATTTTGTAATGAGTAAAATATTTAAAATCAATCCCGATATACGCAAAGCCGAAACTCTTTCATCATTATTTTACACAAATGAAAAATATTTCTGTGTAGTCAAAAGAAAAAATCTTCACCCGAACCTAACAAATTATCGGAATGCAAAAAGAAATTCAAAACATTAAATCACAAGCTTTATTAGAAAATTTTCTTGACGAACCGATTTTAATAACCAAGCAGGTTATTGCGGAATTTATGAGTTGAGCATTTTAAGATGTTAATGAAGTTGAAATTGAATTTCAATTCTATCTTACTGTAAATAAAGGGCTTATGTTGACATTTTTAGCAACCTTTGATATGTTTCAAACCGTAGATGATTTTCACGGAGGAAAAATATGGCAAGACCTGAATTAATTGAATATTTGAATAAAGCATTGAGTTTAGAACTTACGGGAATAATTCAATACTCCCAACACAGCTATCTCGTAACGGGAATTGAAAGGGAAATTTATAAAGAATTTTTTCGCGATAATGCCGGAGAAGCACAGAATCACGCTGAATTTTTGGGCGATAAAATCGTTGCACTCGGCGGAATTCCGACAGTTGAACCTTCGATGATTCGGCAGTCAACCGATTTGAAAGAAATGCTTAACCAGGATTTAAAACTTGAGCGTGAAGCAATTTCCGCTTATATGAATGCCTGGAATTCGTGCGGCGAAGAAGATTTGCCAACTAAATTTTGGCTCGAAGGACAGATCGCCGAAGAGCAGATTCATATTGAAGAACTTGAAAAATTAACTTCCGAAAGACAGGCAAACGTAAATTCTGAGAAAATTGTTTTGCGTGAAGTAAGTTAATAAAATTGAGAATAATAAAAAAAACGGAAAGCTGAGATTTTTGATTTCAGTTTTTCGTTTTTTTTTATGGATAAAGAAGAGAAAAGTTATGAAACACAAGGGAAGTCTATGATATTTGAGGATTTCGCTTTGTTATTGGTAGATTTTTGTTTGTTTAATTTATATCTTGCCGCAGTAATAATATGATGAAGTTCATCAAGCATTCCGGCATCAACTTCCAAAGTTTTTTGACACGTCCAGCCCAAATCTTCCGTCCACGTCGAAAGTTTAATGATCGCATCAGTATCCGACAGAGAAATATCAATTTTCTTTTCATCGGAAACTATCGGCAGGAATTTTGTGGCTGTGTTAGCTTGCATAATTTGACTGTAACAGAAATTGAAAGTCGTTTTCAATAACCATTATTATTGATTAGATAAAAATAGTCAAGCATTGACTCAAAAATGAAAAAGACTTGGAAGGTTTAAGTTTTAGAGCCGTATAAATGTCAAAACCATTAAAACAAAGCTGAATCAAACATTATTAGAATGGTTAAAAATGAATGACGGATAATAATTACCAATTTATTTGTCAAAATTTGCTGAAAAAAGATAGTTCTTTATTTTGGAAAGAATATAAACGGGACAAAAACAAGTTATGTTTGACACTTTGAATCAGAGTGTCTAAAATCGCGTTAGTTTTCTGCTTGTTAGATAATAAAAGTTGTAAAACGATGGAAGAAAACAACAACACACAAACTAAAAAACTTATCGGAGTCGAAGTCAAGCATTCGGAGATGAATGCTGTTTGGTTGGAAGGCAACGGAAATGTCCGGGACACCTTGAAATCTCCAATGCTTATCGGAGAAGATACAGCTCCGCAACTTATTAATTTTATTAATAAAACCAGAGAAAGATTTGATGATTTCGATAAATTAGGCATTGCCGTTCCGGGACTTTATAATCGTTTGACGAATAAGATCGCTTATTCAAAATATATTCCCGAACACGCAGAAATTGACTTATTGGAAGAAGTCGAGAAAGTTACAAAATTAAATATCCTGATCGAAAATGATGCAAACGCCGCCGCTTATGGTGAATTTATACTCGGAGCAGGACGCGGAAGCAACGATATGTTTTACGTAACGCTCGGTGCGGGAATCGGCGGAGCTTTGATTTTTGATAAGAAACTTTGGTATGGAGCAAACGGATTTGCGGGAGAATTCGGACAGATTATTATAAATTCGGAAGGAATGAGGCTTGAAGATATAGCATCTACGGCTAACATTATTCGTCGGGCGAGAGGCTGGTTTCGGAAGGATGCGACATCTTCATTAAATGCCATCGGCGAAGAAAATATAACGATTGCCGATATCGTCCGTGAAGCAAACCGCGAAGACGATTTTTCCCAGATGATGTTGGAAAGAACCGGAACTTATGTCGGAGCGGCAATCGCCGGAGTTATTAATCTATTAAATATTGAAAAAATAGTAGTCGGCGGAGAAATTATGCAAGCCGGACATCTGGTTTTGGATGCTATTATTCACCGGGCGAGAGAACTTTCATTTGCACCTAGTTTCAAAACGGTTGAGATTGTCAGCGGAAAATTTGGCGAAAATGCAAGTGCCATCGGAGTTGCACTTCTCTCCGATGCTGAATTATAAAAAAATAGTTTTTTGTTTTTGTCGGCAAAACCTAAAGATTTGGAAACTATTGTGCCAAACTAACTTATATCAAAATTCAAAAGTCGAAGACCAAAGACATAATCTTACATTTGATAACCAAAAAAAATTAATGAATTAAATGAACTATATGAGTTAATCTAATTTTGTGAAAACTTGCACAAAGTATAAAAAAGAATTATTTTCATAGTAGAATTTGCGGAATCTGTGAGATTAGGTAAAATCAAAATTAAGTTTTTCGCAGTAGGTCTTAATATTTAACAATTTTAGTTTATCTGAATTGGAACTTAGAGATTTTTTAAAGAAGTCTAAGTTATCGGTGAACTATTTTCTTGGAATTTTTCTAACATAGAGATAAAAAAAAGATGGCTCAACTCTTTCATCGTGGAGCGAATAACATAGCTAAAGCAAGTCTTGTGGTAGTCATAGTTTTGGCTGGCGTTGTGTTTTATGCTTATACCCAAATTGCACGTTCTTCATATCTGACGGGACGTTATGTGGAAAAGCAGCAGCCCGTTCAATTTAGTCATAAACATCACGTCGGAGATGACGGGATTGACTGCCGCTATTGTCATACCTCGGTCGAAACCGCCGCATCTGCGGGGATTCCGCCGACACAGACCTGTATGAATTGTCATAATCAACTTTATGCCGATCAGGAATATTTAGAGCCGATTCGGGCGAGTTATCGTGATAACAAGCCGATTGCCTGGGAGAGGGTTCACGACCTGCCGGGATACGCATATTTTAATCACAGTATTCACGTCGCAAAAGGTGTCGGATGTTCAACCTGCCACGGACAAATTGACAATATGCCGGCGGTTTATCAGGAAAATACGCTTCAGATGGAATGGTGTCTGTCGTGCCACCGCAATCCTGAAGAGAAAATCCGTCCGAAATCTGAAATTTATAATATGCAGTGGGAAGACAGTAATTTGACGGCGGAAGAAAGAACTAAATTAAAGGCGGATTATAAAATTCGCAGTAAGCAATTATTGACGAGTTGTTCGACTTGTCATAGATAAAGACAGATTTCATATCTCAAATTTCAAATTTCAGATAATTTGAATGAAATTAAGATTTGAACGGTATTTTAGGAATCAGAACTTAAATTAATTAGAGTCTATAAATTAGAAAAAGATAATTGACAGTTTCAAGTATTAAAGATTTCAAAAAATATTTGAAATTTGAAATCTGAAATTTGAAATCTGGCTTCGAGGAAATAAAACAAAAATGGCGAGCAAAGACAGTAAAACTAACTTTGCATTATTAAAAAATAAAATTCTTCAGCAGAACGGCAAAAAATACTGGCGTTCGGTTGAGGAATTTGTTGATGCACCTGAGTTTGAGGAATTCGTTAAGTATGAATATCCGGCACAAGCTGAAGAATGGGACAATTCTTTAAGCCGCCGTAACTTTGTTAAAGTTATGGGAGCTTCGCTGGCATTAGCCGGTTTGAGCGGATGTGTTATTCAACCGGCGGAAAAAATTGTCCCATACGTTACCCAACCGGAAGGAATAGTTCCCGGCATCCCTCTGTTTTTTGCAACGGCAATGACTTTGAGCGGAGTTGCAACGGGACTGCTTGGACGTTCAAGCGAAGGTAAACCAACAAAAATCGAAGGACATCCCGACCATCCGGCAAGCCTCGGGGCAACGGATGTTTTGGCTCAGGCTTCTTTGCTAAATTTGTATGATCCCGACCGTTCAAAAGAAATCTTAAATCGCGGAACTCCAAAAACGTGGCAAATTTTTATGCAGGAAGTTCGTGCAAAGGTTGAAGAAAATCGGGGCAACGGCGGTGCGGGAATCAGGTTTTTGACCGAAACCGTAACTTCGCCGACCCTGATTGACCAATTTAAGCGTGTTTTGCAGGAATTGCCGAATGCGAAATGGATTCAATACGAACCCGTCAACAATGACAACGCAATGGCGGGAGCAAAAATGGCTTTCGGTTCACCCGCTCAAGCCGTCTATAAATTTGACCAAGCCGAAAGAATTCTTTCGCTCGATGCTGATATTTTTTCAAAATTTAACGTCCGCTATATTAAAGATTTTTCAAAAGGTCGGTCTTTAGCCGGCGGCAAAAAAGAAATGAATCGGCTCTACGCAATCGAAACGACAATGAGTTTGACGGGAGCAAAAGCTGACCATCGAATCGCCATTAAACCTAGCGAAATGCCGGAAATTGCCAAAGCGATTGCCGGAGCGTTGGGCGTTTCGGGAGCATCCTCAAATTATACGGCAAATGCCAAATGGATTACTGAAATGGCAAAGGATTTGCAGGCAAGTGGAGGAAAATCTCTCGTTATTGCCGGAGATAATCAGCCGCCAATGGTTCACGCACTTGCTTTTGCGATGAACAATGCACTCGGCAATGTCGGAAACACGGTTGAATATATTGAACCGCTTCGCCCGAATGCCGATAAATTGCAAAGAGAGCAACTTGCTGAACTCGTCAGAGATATTGACGGCGGAGCAGTAAAAATGCTGGTTATGTTAAACAGTAACCCGGTTTACAATACGCCTGCCGATTTAAAATTAAATAGAGAAAGATTAGACAAAGTTCCGTTCCGCGTTCATTTGGGAGAACATCTGGACGAAACAGGAATCTATTGTCACTGGCACGTTTCCGGGACGCATTATCTGGAATCCTGGGGTGATACGAGAGCTTATGACGGAACGGTTTCAATCGTTCAACCTTTAATTGAGCCGCTGTATGACAGCAAAAGTGTTTATGAAGTCGTTCAACTTTTCCTTGAAGAAGACTTCGATAAGAAGACTTTAAATATCGTTCAGGAATTCTGGCAGAAACAAGGTTTTAATTCAGCTGCTCCGACTGCGGGTTTAACAAAGCAAAATTCTACAAATGAAAATGCAGCAGCTAAAAATAATGCAGAAAATAATGCGGAAGCAGCAACAACAGCGACTCCGATGCCGCAAGCAACGGCAACTCCTTCTTCTACTCCGCTTGGAAATCCAAATGCCGGAAATCCAAATGCTGAATCAACGCCCGAAGTCGCTCCGCAAACAACATCTACGCCAACCCAAAATTCATCAAATACTGCCGTCGCAACTCCGAAAACATTTGAAGATAATTGGCGGAAGGTCGTTCACGACGGGTTTGTGCCGAATTCAAATGCGACAACAAAATCGGTTTCCGCCGGTACGGGATTTTTAAGTGAAAACGCGGAATTTATGAGAGGCGAAGGAAATTTGGAGATTGCGATTCTACCTGATCCGACAGTTTATGACGGACGTTTTACAAATAACGGCTGGTTACAGGAATTGCCTAAACCGCTTAATAAAGTTACATGGGAAAATGTCGCTCTTGTAAGTCCGAATACGGCGAAAGAATTGGGCATTAACCAAAGCAAGGAACAAAATGATTATGCGGGTGGTGAATTGGGAGCAGCCTTTATCACAACAAAAGGCGGAAATTTACAGTCCGATTTGCTTGAAATCATATATCAAGGCGGAAAACTTGCAGAAACAGCACCGGCATGGATTACACCCGGACAGCCCGACGGCGTAATTACGCTCTTTATGGGTTACGGCAGAAATCGTGCGGGAAGAGTCGGAAACGGACTCGGTTATAACGTATTTGCTGTTCAAAAATCCGATGCGATGTGGTTCGGAAAGGGAAGCGTAAATAACACGAATGTTCAAACAAATGTTGCTTCAACTCAAATCCATTTTAATATTTCAGAAGAAAGTGTCGGTGAACGCGAAATCATTCTCCATATGGGAATGGATGAATTTGAACACAAATTGGAAGAAAAGCCGCACGACATAGACGAAGTTTACAAAAAATCTATGTATGGAAATGAGTTCGGAGAGATTTATGAAAAACATAATCGCTGGGCGATGACCATAGATTTAAATTCCTGCGTTGGCTGTAACGCTTGCGTGCTTGCGTGTCAGTCGGAAAATAACATTCCGGTCGTCGGTAAGGAACAGGTTGAACGAAGTCGTGAAATGCACTGGATGAGAATTGATGCTTATTATCAAGGTGATGACATTTCCGATTCCAACAGCGTTCAGGGACCGCACTTTCAACCCGTTCTATGTCAGCAATGCGAACAAGCACCGTGCGAAGTTGTTTGTCCTGTTCACGCGACGGTTCATAGTGCGGAAGGTTTGAACGATATGGTTTACAACCGTTGTATCGGAACTCGTTATTGTTCAAACAACTGTCCGTATAAAGTTCGACGCTTTAACTTCCTGCTTTATCAGGATTGGGATACGCCGCAGTATAAAATGATGCGTAACCCGGAAGTTACTGTGCGAAGTCGTGGTGTGATGGAAAAATGCACCTACTGCACACAGAGAATTTCAGCGGCAAGAATAGAAGCTGAAAAAGCCGGACGCGACATACGTGATGGCGAAATCGTGACGGCTTGTCAATCGGTTTGTCCTTCGGATGCAATTATTTTCGGCGATCACAACGATAGGAACAGTCAGGTTACGAAGAGCAAAATGGATCATCGCAACTATGCCTTATTAAATGAAGAATTAAATACGCAGCCGAGAACAACTTATCTGGCAAGCGTCAGAAATCAAAATAAGGCGATGCCTGATTACATAAAGTCTGAGAAAAAAGAAGAGGGCGGTCATTAGAAAAAGATTTCAGATTGCAAATTTCAGATTTCAGATACGAGCATTAGTTTTTGAAATTTGAAATCTGAAAAAGACAAAATTAAATTTAAATTTATAACTTTAAAATTTGAAATCTGAGATTTGAAATTAGACAGCTATGCAAGACGTAAGAGAGTTAAAAGAACTTAAAGATATTCAAAGGGAAATCTACCCGCCGATGGTCGAAGGTGTTCAGGATTACGGCACTGTAACCGATAAGATCAGCGATATTACGCTGAAAAAACGCACACCATTTGGCTGGTTTATCGGTTTCGGGATCGGGTTTCTACTTTTGCAGTTATTAATGTTGACTGTAACTTATCTCTTAGCAACGGGTGTCGGAATTTGGGGTAATAACCAACCTGTCGGCTGGGCTTTTCCGATTATCAATTTTGTTTGGTGGATCGGAATCGGACACGCCGGAACACTTATTTCCGCTATTTTGCTGCTCTTAAATCAAAAATGGCGAACTTCGATCAATCGTTTTGCTGAGGCAATGACGCTATTTGCAGTTGCTTGTGCCGGAATGTATCCGCTTCTGCACACGGGGCGACCGTGGCTTGCATACTGGATGTTTCCATATCCGAATACGATGGGAATGTGGCCTCAGTTTCGCAGTCCTTTGATTTGGGACGTTTTTGCGGTTTCAACTTATGCGACAGTTTCGCTTCTATTCTGGTATGTCGGTTTGATTCCCGATCTGGCAACTTTGCGGGATCGTGCAAAAAATAAGTATTTCAAATTCGCTTACGGGTTACTTTCGATGGGTTGGCGTGGTTCGGCAAGACACTGGCATCGTTATGAAATAGCTTATCTGCTCTTAGCCGGACTTTCGACACCACTTGTTTTATCGGTTCACTCAATCGTAAGTTTAGACTTCTCGGTGGCACAATTACCGGGTTGGCACGCGACGATCTTCCCGCCTTATTTTGTTGCGGGGGCGATTTTTGCAGGGTTTGCGATGGTTCTGATTCTTTGTATTCCTCTGCGTGTCTTTTATAACCTAAAGGATTTGATTACCGACACACACCTTAATTATATGGGTAAGGTGATGCTTGCAACGGGAATGATCGTAGTTTACGGCTACGCGATGGAGGCATTTTTTGCGTGGTATTCAGCCGCTGCGTTCGAGCGTTATATGATGTATAACCGTATGTTCTCAGGTCCTTATTGGTGGTCTTACTGGCTTTTGATTTTCTGTAACGGTGTTTCGATTCAGTTCCTTTGGTTTAAGCGTTTCCGGGAGAGTGCATTTTGGTTGTTTATCATTTCGCTGGTTGTCAGCGTCGGTATGTGGCTGGAGCGATTTGTAATTATCGTAACGAGTTTGCACAGAGATTTTCTGCCGTCATCTTGGGGAATGTATGCACCGACAATTTGGGATTGGTCAATGTTTCTCGGAACGATAGGATTATTTATTACTTTGATATTTTTGTTCGTGCGGATGCTTCCGGTTATCTCGATTTTTGAGGTCAGAACACTTCTGCCGCAGGCTGAAGTTGCACATGGTGCGGTTGAACCTGATAGTGAAGGAGTTCAGACGGATCATATGGATCAGATTAATTTACCGAAGGGTGTAGATACGGATTAGAATTTGTTAGATTGAAATTGCAGTTGGCTTTTTTTAAGTTTACTCGCTTACGGAACAAGGGCAACTCACCCATGTCAAGCCGTTTGCCGGTAAGCAAAAAGCCAACTGCAAATATCAAAAGATATGAAAAAAAATTACGGATTATTAGCGGAATTTGATACGACGACCGAGATTGTCAGGGCGGCTGAGCTAGTTCGTGATGCCGGATTTACAAAAACTGATGTGTTTTCGCCATTTCCAATTCACGAAATGGATCAGGCACTCGGTATTAAAAGAACTATTCTGCCGTATATGGTGTTTGGCGGAGGAATAGCAGGTTTACTGACAGGTCTGGCTTTGCAATACGGGACACACGTTATAGATTATCCGATTATCGTCGGCGGTCGTCCGTTCTTTAGTTTGCCCGCGTTTATTCCGCCGATGTTTGAATTAACCATTCTGCTGGCAGCCTTCACAGCGGTGATCGGAATGATTTTATTAAACGGTTTGCCGAAGCCGTATCATCCGGTTTTTAATGTTCCGAGATTTAATCTGGCGACCAGAGAGAAGTTTTTCCTGCTTATCAAAGCGGATGATCCGAAATTTAATTACGAAGAAACAAAAAGTTTTATGGAAAGTCTGAATCCGCAGGAGGTTTTTGATGTTGACGAGTAAATTTGAAACACGGAGACAAGGAGAGACGGAGACACGGAGAGAAAAAGGCAATTTGTGCAAAAACTCCCCGCGTCGCCGCGTCGCCGTGTCCCCGCGTCTTCTTATAAACTGCCTTCTGCTTACTGCCTTCTGCCTAGTGGCAATCGGCTGCCGTTACGATATGCAGGATCAGCCGCGTTACAAACCGTATAAAGAAAGCGATTTTTTTAGTGACGGCAAAGCGATGAGAGATTTGCCCGAAGGCACGGTCGCACGCGGACAGCTTAGGGAAAACAAGGCTTTTTATACAGGTAAAAAAGATAACGCCGATCCGAACGCTCAGGTTGAAACAACGACAGATGCGGCGGGCAATACACTTGTTTCGAGTTTTCCGAATGATGTTACGGAATTTCCGATTCCTCTAACTGAAGAATTACTTGAAAGAGGCGAACAGAGATACAAAGTTTTCTGTATCGTCTGTCACGGTCCGGTCGGAAAAGGTGATGGAATGGTTGTGCGTCGCGGTTATCCCGCACCGCCGACTTATCATGATGACCGTCTGAGAAATGCACCCGTCGGACACTTTTTTGATGTGATGACCAATGGCTGGGGCAAAATGAACAGTTACGCATCGCAAATTCCCGTGGCGGATCGTTGGGCGATTGTGACGTATATACGAACACTTCAAATCAGCCAAAATCCGAACGGCAATATGACGATGGATAATTCAGCAAATTCCGCAACGCAAAATAATAACGCAAACAGCAACACTTTAAATGCAAATACAAATCCGGCAAATGGAGCAGCAGCAAACACGAATCAAAACGGAGGTGGCAATTAATGATAGATAACACCTTCGAACCACCTGAGTTTTTAGACCGTTGGCAAACTGTCGCTCTCGGCATCGGTGGAGTATTTACGATAATCTGGATCGTCGGTTGTTTGATTGATACGCAAAATGCTTTACGCGGATGGCTCTTGGGATACATAGTTTTTTGCGGGATCGGAATCAGCGGAATCGGGATTTTGCTTCTTCAGTATCTGACGGGCGGTGCGTGGGGCGTTGTTATCAGAAGAGTTGTCGAGGCTTGTTCGCGGACAATTCCGGTTTTGGCTATCTTGTTTCTTCCGATTTTATTGGGAGTTTTCAATCTTTATGAATGGGCAAATCATCCCGAAGATCATTTTGTCGCGGCAAGAGGAATTTATCTGGAGCCGCTTTGGTGGGGAATTCGGGCGGTTCTGTATTTTGTTTTATTCGGCGTAATGGCGTATATGCTGAACAAATGGTCGCGTCAGCAGGATAATTCGGAAAGTTACGAAGAATCGGCGATCTATCTGGCAAAAGCGACAAGATTCTCAGGTCCGGCGATAATTGCTTATGTTCTGCTCGTTACATTTTTGTCGGTTGACTGGATGATGACACTCGAACCGCATTGGTTTTCGACGATGTGGGGATTTTTATTCGTTGCGGGTTGGGCGTTGAGTTGTTTCTGTTTTTCGGTTGCGATTTTGGCAAACCTGGCTGATAAACCGCCTTTGGACAGAGTTTTAGGCAAAAGACATTTTCACGACATCGGAAAATTAATGCTCGCACTCGTGATGGTTTGGGCATATTTCAACTTTTCGCAGTATTTAATTATCTGGTCGGGAAATCTGACGGAGGAAACGCCGTATTTTGTCGTCAGATCAAAAGGAGTCTGGGGAGCAATCGGCATACTTTTGATCGTTTTTCATTTTGCTTTTCCGTTTCTGATATTGCTGATGCAGGATTTCAAACGCAAGGCAAAATGGCTCGCGGCTTTGGCGGTTTTCATAATATTTATGAGATTCGTTGATATGTTTTATATCATCGGACCGAGTCCGAGACTCGGCGAACTCAAACTGCATCTTTTGGAAGTTCCGTTTCGTTTAACTCCCTGGGATATTGTCGCACCGATTGCCGTCGGCGGACTTTGGTTTGCATATTTCATATATCAATTGAAAAAACGTCCGCTTGCTCCATATAAAGACCCGTTTTTTGAGAATGCAGTAAAACACGGAAAAGGTCACTAGGATTCGCAATTTGCGAGTTTCGATTTGTGATTGAGTTCCTTAATTTTAGTGCTGAATTGTTTTAGTCAGATTAGAATATTTAATAAGATTACAGATTGCAAATCGTATATTGAAGATCGAAAATAAAGATATGTCAAAGCAAAAAGCAAGAGAACACGAAGAAAGTTATGTGGATTTTGATCAGCCGTATGAACAAAACATCATCGGTATGCGGGGAATCATATATTTCGCCATTGGTCTGATTTTGTTGATTGTTATTACATTTGGATTAATGTGGGTTTTTCAGTATCAAGTTCTGCAGCCGGATTATAATGAGGCAAACGAGCGAGATCAGAATCCGATGGAGTTTTCCAAAGATGAAAAACTTCCGCCTGAACCACGTCTGCAATCCGCTCCGGGATTTGGAGTTGACGATCCGAGAAACGGACAACGTATAAATCTTGAATTGCGTGAACCGCAAGCCGAATATCATCAATTGACGAAGATTTGGCAAGACCAATGGGAAAATGGTCAAAAAGATGAAAAGACGGGAACGGTAATTTCTCTGCCGATTGATGAAGCGAAGGAAAAGTTTCTGGAAGGCAGTAAAAATATTAATACAACGACCGGAGAAACGGGAGAAAAAGCATTAAATGAAGCGAGAACAATGATTTCTGCTTCAAGTGCCGGGCGTATGGCTTCGAATGTAAGAAGGTAGTAAAAAATGAAAAGAAGTTCAGAAAATTCAGCAGTTTTGAAACTGAAACTTTTGGTAAGTTTGGGTATTTTAATTATTTTGGCAAGTGCCGTCTTTGCTCAAAAAACAGAGCATTACAATTCGCCGCTTTATTCGCCGAAAACTTACGATCCGGGGCAAAGTGAAGGTTCAAGTAATGGAATGCCGTCGGCTTTGAAAAAAGTCGGGATCGAGCAGAACTTGAATTCACAACTTCCTTTGGATGCAGTATTTAAGGATGAAAACGGTAACGAAGTTAAACTCGGAAAATATTTCGGAAATGGAAAGCCGGTGATTCTGGCTCTGGTTTATTACGAATGTCCGATGCTTTGCAACGAAGTTTTAAATGGCTTGACGGGTTCTTTAAAGGGAGTTTCGTTTGATGCCGGAAAAGATTTTGATGTAGTGGCGATCAGCTTTGACGCACGCGAGAATGAAAAGCCGGATTTAACAAAGAACAAAAAAATAAGCTATGTCGAAAGATACAACCGCCCCGGAACAGCGGACGGCTGGCATTTTCTCACTGGTAAGCAGAGCGAGATTGATAAAGTAACCAAAACCGTCGGATTTCATTATAATTTTGATGAAAGAACAAATCAGTTTGCACACGCCGGCGGAATTATGATGGCAACGCCCGAAGGCAAACTTTCCAGATATTTCTACGGCATTGATTATTCGCCGAAAGATGTAAAATTCGGCATTATGGAATCGTCAAAAGACAGAATCGGAAATCCGGTCGAACAGCTTTATTTATATTGTTATCATTACGATCCTTCATCGGGGAAATATGGTTTTGCGATTCTGAACGTTCTACGGCTGATGGGAGTTGCCACTTTACTCGGATTAGGTTTAATGTTTTTTATTTTTTGGCGTAGAAATAAGAAAATGAGTTAATGGTTCGTTGTTTGTTGTTAGTTGTAAAGAAAGAAGCAATTAGCAATCAACAATTAACAATCAACAAAATTATGCAAAATAAATCGTGGGTTTCATTATTTCCAGAAGACGCATCAACATTTGCGTGGCAGGTGGATTATTTATATTTTTATCTGATTGCGGTCAGCGTATTTTTTACAGTTGCGATTGTGGTGGCAATTTTCTATTTCTCGATTCAATACCGCGAAAAAGAAAAATATGCGACACCGGACGAAATTCACGGCTCAATACCGCTTGAATTATTTTGGTCATTTATTCCTTTCGTAATTTCGATGACGATTTTTCTGGGCGGTGCAGTTGTTTATTACAATCAGTATAAAATTCCTGCCGATAATATGGAAATATATGTGGTCGGAAAACAATGGATGTGGAAAATTCAACATCAGACCGGACAAAGAGAAATTAATGAATTGCACGTTCCCGTCGGACGCAAAGTAAAGTTGACGATGACGACGGAAGACACTTTGCACTCTTTCTTTATTCCGGCGTTTCGCACAAAGGCGGATGTCGTGCCGGGACGCTATACGACGCTGTGGTTTGAGGCGACGAAGCCGGGCAAATATCATTTATACTGTGCGGAATATTGCGGGTTGAACCATTCGGGAATGGGCGGTTGGGTTTATGTGATGGAGCAAAAGGATTTCGACAACTGGCTTGCTGGAAGTGTTTCCGATCAAACTCCCGTGCAGTTGGGTGAAGATTTATTTACGAATAAATTAGGTTGTGCTTCGTGCCACGCCGGAGCAAATCAACGCGGAGCAAAACTCGAAGGAATTTACAATCACGAAGTAAAATTGGTCGGCGGACAAACCGTTATTGCCGATGATCAGTATATTCGCAATTCGATTTTGAATCCGGGCGGTCAAATCGTCGAAGGCTATCAGCCGATTATGCCGACTTTCAAAGGACAAGTTACAGAAGAGCAGCTTGTTGCATTAATTGCTTATATTAAATCTCTAAGCGGCGATACAAGCGGGGCGGCAACCGGTTCAAGTTCGACGAAATCAATGGAAACTCCGAAAAAAGAAGAGCCGCAAGGAGCTATTACAAATCCGAAAATTCCGAACAATCGCCCGAATGAAAATCCGGTTGAAAGCAATGGGGGAGTTAAGTAGTTATGGAAAATCTAGATGCAGTTAATCTTGAAAGTAGAGAAGAATTACCGAGCGATAATTATTTAAAAAACGGTTACACCTTAAAATCGTGGCTTCTGACCAAAGATCATAAACGCATTGCGATTATGTATTTGATTAGTGTTTCCGTATTCTTTATGATCGGCGGATTATACGCGGCGACTATTCGGCTTGAATTATTAACGCCCGCAACCGATCTGGTTCAATCGGGGACATATAACCGAGTCTTTACACAGCACGGAATCATAATGATTTTCTTCTTTTTGATTCCTTCAATTCCAGCGGTTTTGGGTAATTTTTTAATACCCATTATGATCGGTGCAAAAGACCTTGCATTTCCGCGTATCAATCTTTTAAGTCTTTACATTTATTGGATTGCAGGCGGTTTGGCACTTTGGGCATTAATGCAGGGCGGAGTTGATACAGGCTGGACATTCTACACGCCGTATTCGACGACATTTTCAAATTCTTACGTGATGGCGGTCGGTTTAGCGATTTTTATAAACGGATTTTCGTCTATTTTAACGGGACTGAATTTTATTGTAACGATTCACACAATGCGAGCTCCCGGAATGACCTGGTTTCGTTTACCGCTTTTCGTTTGGGCTCATTATGCGACAAGTCTGGTAATGATGCTTGGAACGCCCGTTATTGCAATCACTGTTTTGTTGCTTGCTTTAGAAAGATTTACAAGAATCGGAATTTTCGATCCGGCAATCGGCGGCGATCCGATTTTGTTTCAGCATTTATTCTGGTTCTATTCACATCCGGCGGTTTATATTATGATTCTGCCCGGAATGGGAGTTATCTCGGAACTTATTTCCAATTTCGCCCGCAAGAAAATTTTCGGTTACGAATTTATCGCTTTTTCATCAATCGCCATCGCCGTTTTCGGTTTCCTCGTTTGGGGACACCATATGTTCGTTTCGGGACAATCAATTTATGCAGGATTGGTTTTCTCATTCCTGACAATGGTTGTCGCAGTTCCTTCGGCGATCAAAATGTTCAACTGGACGGCGACGCTCTATAAAGGTTCGATTTCCTATGATACGCCGATGCTTTACGCTATCGGATTTATGGGATTATTTTTAATCGGCGGTTTAACGGGGCTGTTTTTAGGAGCGATTGGTTTAACCGTTCACCTGACCGACACATATTTTATCGTCGCCCATTTTCATTATGTAATGGTCGGCGGACAGGTAATTGCATATCTTGGCGGAATCCATTATTGGTGGTCAAAAATGACCGGAAAAATGTATTCGGAATTTTGGGGTAGAATCTCGGCGATGCTTGTGTTTGTCGGGTTTAACTTAACATTCTTCCCGCAGTTTATTTTAGGTTATCAGGGAATGCCCCGGCGTTATGCTGCTTACCCGGAAGAATTTCAGGTTTTAAACGTATTCTCAACCGCCGGAGCATCCGTGCTTGGAATCGGGATGGTTATGCCCGTTGTCTATCTGACGCATTCATTGATCTGGGGCAAAAAAGCACCTTCAAATCCATATATGCACCCCGGTTTGGAATGGCGAACAACATCGCCGCCGCCGACCTTCAACTTTGAAGAAACTCCGGTTGTAACTTGGGAAGCGTATGAATTCGGTGAGGAAAGCGGGATGGATTTAGACAGAGCGAGAAGAAGAGATGCGGAAGTAGTTCGTACTGAGCAATTGCCTTAGTAAGAAGCGGCAGAAGCAGTTGCAGAAGGAGAAAGTAGTTAAGGATTTTGAGTAAATCCAAAATCTAAAATCCAAAATCAAAATATGGCAGAACATTTACACGACGATCATTATCACGCACCCGGACTTCAGCATCAATTTGATGATATGAAGCAGCAGATGGATTCCGTAACAATCGGGATGTGGGCATTTCTCGCTCAGGAAATTATGTTCTTTGGCGGAATGTTCACGGTCTATCTGGTTTTCCGTTCCAAATTTCCGATGGCATTTGCGGCAGGAAGTAATCACCTTGATCCTTTTATGGGCGGTCTGAATACGCTTGTGCTAATTGTCAGTAGTTTAACAATGGCTCTGACGGTTTATTACGCTCAAAAGGGAAAACGTCAGATGCAGGTAATTTTAATTATTCTGACAATGATTTTTGGTGTAACATTTTTGGTCGTCAAATATTTTGAATATAAACAAAAATACGATCACGGATTAGTTCCTGTTACAGGTTGGAATAAGGTTATAAAAGAAGGCGAACATAAAGAAAAAGCCTTTTTACGACTTCCATTTGAAGTCAAAGCCTCAGCCGCCGAAAGCGAAGCTGGAGGCGGAGAAGAACTTCACCCCAATCCGCACGGTGATTTTCATATTCCCGATTCGGATGTAGCTTTGGCAAATTTGGCTAAAGAGGAAGGATTTTTAACCGAAAGTGAGAAAGTCGGATATTTTAAAGATGTCAGATTTGCTTCGGACGGCACAGTTGCGTCTGTTGGCGAGGTTGACAAAGAAAGATTTCAGGGAAAAGTTCGCATATTCTTTTGGATTTATTTTGTAATGACGGGCTTGCACGCTCTGCATATGATAATCGGGCTTGGAATTATGCTCTGGCTTTTATACAAGGCTTGGCGTAGCACATTTTCCGCTGAATATTATTCGCCCGTAGAAATTGCCGGTTTATATTGGCACTTTGTTGATATTGTCTGGATTTTCCTATTTCCGCTGCTTTATTTACTCGGCAGACATTTCTTGGCGGGAGGGCATTTATAAATATGAGCGAACACGAACACGCATTAGAACACGGACACGAAGAAGAACATATTGGAATTCCCGGATACATCGGCGTTTTTTTAGTTCTGGTTTTTGGAACAATAATAACTTATTACGTTGCTTTGGTTGACTTGGAATGGATTTTCCCCGGTGCGAATACGCTTGTGGCTTTACTCATCGCGTTTACTAAAATGACTTTTGTCGTGTTGTTTTTTATGCACGTCCGTTGGAGTTCCAGATTGATCTGGCTTTCGGCAATTGCCGGATTCTTTTGGTTGGCGATTATGTTTGCATTTACGATGCAGGATTATTTAACCCGCTCAATCTTAGGCAGATAGGATAAAAAAAGAGATGAAAATCCGAGAACGCGGTGCGAAAAGGCAAATGCTTTTGAAGTGCCGCGTCTTTGTATGTTAGGAAATAGTGTTTTGGTCGTGTTATTATTAGCGATTTAGTAACCGGGAATTTATCTTTTATAATAATCAATAATATATTTGTGAAAGCAATTTTAATACAACAATCAAATAATTTAATACATCACAAACGACTGATGTTAAAACAAATCTCTTTTATAAAACTATCCGCATTATTTATTATTCTATCTGCTCTGTTTTTGAGTGGTTGTAATAATCCTTTTAGCCCGAAATCGAAACAAAAAGCTGCAATTCTCCTCGAATCCGATGATGCAACTCAGGCACAATTGATCAAGCAGATTAATTATTTTGCATCAGTTAATTCTATGCGTGCTTTTATGGATTTGAAGTTTGAAGATAATTCATATGCCGAACTTGGCATCGCTGAAAAATATAAAACAGCAGATGGAGAAATAGTTGTTCAACGTCCCGCGAAAATCCTTCTAAAGGTAAAAGTTCCGATTATAAAAACCGATGTTGCACAGATGACATCTGATGGTGAAAACTTTCGTGTGGCTGTTTTGCAGGATGGTGGAAGCGGTAAATACAGAAAATTTGTAAAAGGTAAAAATAATACCGATTATTCTCTGTTGCAGGAGAAAATTGTCGGGCTGGAAAATGGCAACAAGGAAATAAAGCAGAATGTAAATGCTTTTGCGAATTTGCGTCCTCAGCATTTTACCGATGCGATGCTTGTCCGTCCAACCGATTCTTCCAAATATTCCTATGTAAAAAGTTCTATATTACAGGAAGAATTTGATATAAATGCTTCTAAAAAATCACCGACCAGATGGGTTTTACGGAATTATTACCTGATTGATGAGTTTCAGAAAGATGAGAACGGAATTTTAATAATCACAAGACGTTTCTGGTTTGACAGAACCGGAAAAATCCGGCTTGCCCGTCAGCAGATTTTCGATCCTGTGGGCGAAGTTGAATCTGATATTGTTTATGGATTGGAAGGTGAATTGACGGAGAATAGTGAGTTTACACTTCCTTTACAAATAGAAGTTACACGCCCGAAAGAGAAATATAAGATGCGTTTGAAATATCAGTCACCAAAATCGGTTTCAATAGGAAAGGATTATCCCGACAGAGCGTTTGTCCTGGAAAATTCGTGGAATCTGGAAGAACTTGATCTGGATAAAAAACTTGCTGAAATCAAAGGTCGGCAGACACAATCAAGCGGAAATACGGAAATAAAAGCTGCAAATAATAAATAAAATAATCATTGTTCGATGAGCGATATAATTTTAGAAACAGAAAATCTGACCAAAATCTATAAGGTCGGAAAAGTTGAAACCCACGCTTTGCGTGGCGTTTCTTTAGCGGTCGAAAAAGGTGAATTTGTCGCCATAATGGGACAATCGGGCTGCGGAAAATCCACGCTTCTGCATCTTTTGGGCGGTTTGCTTTCGCCGACGGACGGGAAAATTCTGATAGATAACGAGGATATTTCAAAAGTAACGGACGCAAAACGCACCGACATACGCCGCCGCAAGATCGGTTTTGTTTTTCAAAGATTTAATCTGTTCCCGACTTTAACTGCCGACGGAAATCTGCGGCTTGCCGAAAGAATTCATTCGGGAAACGGCGGCAACGGCAACGCTGAAAACCGCCGCGAAATCCTCAGTTTATTAAAACTCGAAAATAAAATGAATAATAAACCGCTCGAACTCTCCGGCGGTGAACAACAGCGGGTTGCGTTGGCAAGGGCAGTAATTAACAGCCCCGCAATAATTCTGGCGGATGAACCGACGGGAAATCTCGACACGGAAAATTCCGAGATCGTCTTAAATATGTTCAAAGAATTAAACGAACGGTATAATCAAACAATTTTGATGATTACACACGACCCGGAAGCCGCCGCATACTGCAAAAGGAAAATTCAAATGCGTGATGGTTTGATCGTGGATGAATAATTTTTATTTTTTTAATGGTTAGATAGATGAAAAGAATTATCTTATGGGATTATGAACGCGGCACCTGGCAATACGATGCGTTTTGTCTTCTGATAATCACATTTATATTTCTTACGCCGAAAACGTGGTTTGAAGGTAAAGAAAGAGATGCAACCCCAAAGCCGCTTACAACCGTCCAAACGCAGGATTTTTTATCCGTAAAAGATAAAAAGGAATTGAAAAAACTTAGCGGAAATTTTAAGAAATAATAATTAAAAATAATATCAAAATGTCATCATTTAATTGACATACGCTGAGTCTTGATGTTAGAGAATAGAGGTCGGAATTTGCGAGAGTAAAGAAATTTTGACCTCTGATCTCTAACATATTTTTATAGGAGTTATATTTATGCAAAAAATTATAAGATTAGGTTTATTTAGTATCGTTTTCACATTTATTTTCAGCATATTTTCTGTTGAACGTGCAAATGCACAAGGTCCTTTGACCGAGGTTCTAAACAGAATGGAAGCACATCAAAAATCTCTAAGTTCTCTAAAAGCAAATGTCAAAATGTCGAAAATTGATGCGACGCTTGGGGAAGAAGATATAACAGTCGGAACTGTAGTTTATTTGCCGCAAAATGGGCAAAATGATTATGTCCGAATTGATTGGACAAAACCTGTTGAGGAGTCATTAGCTGTTGTTAAAGGTTCATACGTCCTTTACAGACCACGCTTAAAGCAAGCGATATGCGGCGAAACGGATAAAGTGAAAGGCTCAGGAACGGCAAATAATGCCTTGGCGTTTATGAGTATGTCCAAATCACAATTAAAAGCCAATTATCAGGTTAAAATGCTTGGGGAAGAAAAAGTTAGCGGAACATCGGTTGCACATTTGCAGCTAATTCCAAAAACAAAATCAAGTTATCAATCGGCAGATATTTGGGTGAATGTTGATGGAATGCCGATTCAGGCGAGAGTAATTGAAAAAAATAAGGATTCAACTACAATTCAACTTTCAAGTATATCCAAAAATTTAGGTTCGATTAACGGCGGCATTTTCAAGATTAATTTACCTAAAAATGTAAAATGTACGAGAGGTTAAATTTTCCAAACAAATAATTTATTAAAAAGGCTTTGGCTAAATCGGTCAAAGCCTTTTATGCGAGTTTGAAAAGAATCTGTTCAAACACTATAATTACGAGTTTGATTCATTCCGCAGAATTTAATTAGGTTATTTATGCCAAAGGCAAGCAGTTTTTCGCGGTTTACGCGGGGAGTTAAACATACGGTCAAAGCGTTTGCTTCAACGAAGCATCCGGTTTTAGTTCACATCGTCCCGATGCGGCGATGCAATCTCGCCTGCACATATTGCAACGAATACGACAAAACGAGCGATCCCGTGCCGATTGACGAAATGCTCAAACGCATTGATAAACTCGCGGAATTCGGAACTTCTGTCATAACAATTTCGGGCGGCGAACCGATGATGCACCCAGAAATCTATGAAATCATTGCCAGAATTCGCCATCACGGAATGATCGCGGGCTTGATTTCTAATGGCTATTATTTTCAGCCGAAAAAGATCAAAAAATTAAATGAAGTAGGTTTGGATTATCTACAAATCTCGATTGATAATGTAACGCCTGATGAAGTTTCAAAGAAAAGTTTAAAAGTTCTCGACAGCAAATTAGTAAATCTCTCCGAACACGCTAAATTCAAAGTAAATATCAATTCGGTTGTCGGCGGCGGTGTGGCAAATCCCGAAGAAGCATTGATTATTGCCAATCGCGCTGTTGAATTAGGATTTTCCTCAACTGTCGGCGTAATTCACGACGGCGATGGTTTAATAAAAGGTTTAACGGAACGCGAAAAGGAAGTTTATAAAGAAATCAAAGCCAAAGGCACAAGAAGCTACGCGCGTTGGAATTGGTTTCAAGATAAGTTAGTTGACGGCAAGGAATACGAATGGCGTTGCCGCGCCGGTGCGAGATATTTGTATGTGGACGAAGCGGGAATCGTTAGTTGGTGTTCGCAGCAGCGCGGAACGCCCGGCATTCCGCTGCTCGAATACACGCACGAAGATATGCGGCGCGAATACATTACGGAAAAATGGTGCGCCCCGACCTGCACGATTCAATGCGTTCATCAAGTCGGACATCTTGATGCTTGGCGCGACCCGCAAATTTCCATCGGCGATTACAACAAGCGCGGTGGCGGTAAAGGCTTGAATAAGGAAACCGTTGCACAGGTTTTGAGCGCAAAATAAAAATGCAGACAAAAAATCCAGAAAAATGAGTGAAAAAAAATTATTTCTCCCAATTTTATTGGGAACGAATCGCAAAGGTCGGCTAAGCGAAAACGTTGCCGAATGGCTATTCGGTAAAATGACCGAGCGTGAAGATATTGAAACGAAACTTTTCGATGTCCGCGATTTTGATTTACCAAAAGACGATTACGGAACGGCAATCGGTAAAGATTTCCCAGAATGGCGTGATGCGATTATCAAAGCTGATGGCTTAGTCATCGTCACGCCCGAATACAATCACGGTTATCCGGGAAGTTTGAAAAGTGTTTTGGATTTGCTGCTAAAGGAATACATTCACAAAGCTGTCGGTTTGGTCGGCGTTTCGGCATCGCCTTGGGGCGGAACGCGCGTGATTGAAGCGTGCATTCCGATGGTCAGGGAATTAGGTTTAGCTGTAACTTTTGCCGACTTGAATTTTCCGCAGGTTCAAAATAAATTTGACGAAAACGGCAAACTTCTTGATGAAGCCTTTAACAAACGCGCCAAAGATTTTCTGGACGAACTTGTTTGGATGAGTAGTGCGCTTCGCTGGGGACGCGAAAATCTGGCTTCAAAGCAGCATCAGTAAAATTATCTGCAGAATTGTATAAAACGAATAAACCGGAGGTCGAAACAAGTTGTAAAAAATGTTTCTGCTTCCGGTTTTATTTCTGCCGTTGTTTAATTGAGCAATAAGCTTATTCATTGCAGTTTTGGGCAATTTGTTCTATAAATGTAATCCTAACAACTTCTTAAAATTAGTCAGAAAGATTATCAATTTTACATTTGGAAGTTTTTCCCTGTTGTCATTGCGGCATTAAATTTTTACTTTGACGGTCTATCAAGCGGCACTGGTATAAATAAGTCGCCTCGGCGCAAATAACTAAAGAAGTTCTTAAAAAATAAAATAGTAAAGG
>JALZKH010000032.1 GCA_030859345.1 Acidobacteriota bacterium
GAGTCTTGAAAAGTATATTGATTCGGCTCGTTTGAGTGCTTACCTTTACAAAATTGAAACTAACGCTTGGGAAATTGTTTGTGATGAATTCGGTTTTGAAGTGAATTGGTTTAGAAAACTTTCAAGAGATTTGAGTTTTGCCGTCGAAATGATGGATGCAAAAGATGAACTTATGAAAGAAATGGCTTTCTCTAAAGATGAAGCGGTTGAATTTATGAAGGATATTTGGGAAATCGAAAGTTTTGAAGTCAAGACGGTTGAGCAATTAGTAAAACTTTATCAATCTCTTATTGAAGATATTTAATCTTTTTTATCTTTTGGCGAATAACCTTTTGGTCTTCCAACCTTACGATCTTTGACAAGTTCCAAGTCAGATTCTTTGATGAAATTATCACGTCCGATTTTTTCGGCGGGAAGTTGTCCATCGGCGATCATTTGGCGGACTCTGCCAACCGTAACACAAAGTTTTTCAGCGACTTCTTTTGTTGTTAAGTAACCTTTAATCATACGAAATAATAATTACATAAACCCTAACGTAAAAGCAAGTTTTAACTTTGACTTATCCTAACGCTTGCGTTAGTATTAAAGAGTAGTAAGAAATAAAAAACAACTGAGGTTAAATCAAAAAAATGTATATCTTAAAAAACGAAAATCAAATACAAAACGCGATCAAACGGGCAAAGCAAATCAAGCCGAAAGTTAAAGTTATCAGTTTTGGAAAATACTTGGTAACAGGCTCAAAAGGCAATTTTTATACGGTTGTTTGTCGGAAAGATGAAAGGACAAATAACAAAGTTGTGCAATGTTCGTGCAAAGCGGCGGAAAGATGTATGCCGTGCTTTCATTCGGCGGTTGCGATTGCACAACATATCTATTTAGCAGAATCGAAACAAATCACAAAGGCTTAGAAAAATTGCAGTTTTTCTAAGCCCTTAAATATCCGAAAGGAATCTTCAACAAAACCAACGGACGCTTTTATTTTAACACAAATAAAAGCGTCCTATTCAAAATTAAAATTATGGCAGGACAAATAATTAAACGAAAAGAAAGCACTTGGCTTATTAGAATCTTTATAGGCAAAGACGCTAAAGGCAAAAGAAAGTATTTTAATAAAACAATTCACGGCACAAAGAAGGACGCTCAAAAGTTTTTAACCGCAAAATTGCGTGAACAAGATTTAGGTATATTTATAGAACCCGCTTCAATTTATCTAAATGATTTTCTTGACCGTTGGTTGGAAGAAATTGCAAGAAACAAGGTGCGTGAAAGAACATTTGATAATTATGAATCACTTCTAAGAAACCATATCCGACCAAAACTTGGCTTAAAACGTCTTTGCGATATACAAGCGTTTGAAGTCCAAAAACTTTATAACGATATGATAAAAGCCGACTACTCACCAAAGACGATCAAACACGCTCACAATGTTCTTTCTTCTGCATTAAAGCAAGCGGTTAAATGGAAGCTACTCATTCAAAACCCGTGCGATCTTTGCGAACTTCCAAGAATGGACAAAAAGGAAATGAAATACTTCACACCCGAAGAAACGGCAATATTTCTTGAAACCGCAAAAGAAGATAAATATTTTTCCGCCTTTTTCTTAGCTATTGAAACGGGTATGCGTCCCGAAGAATATCTTGGTTTGCAATGGAAAGATTTTGATTTTACTAACAAACTTGTTTCTGTCAGACGTGCGTTAGTTGTTAAAAAAGGTGGCGGTTTTGTATTCACAGAACCAAAAACAAAAAAAAGCCGCCGAAGCATACCAATTTCAGATTCATTGATAAATACTCTGAAATCACATAGACGCAACCAACTTGAAGAAAGAATGAAACTCGGAGTGGATTATCAGAATTTTGATATAGTTTTTGCTTCGGACATCGGAACACCAATGCTTCACGGTAACTTTTTAAGAAGACACTTCAAACCGATTCGAGATAAAGCCAACCTACCAAAAATCAGACTTTACGATTTGCGACATACAACGGCAACCTTACTTTTATCAGTAGGTGAAAACCCGAAAGTAGTTTCGGAAAGACTTGGACACGCAAGCGTAGTTTTAACGCTTGATACATACAGCCACGTTTTGCCATCTATGCAGAAAACAGCAACCGACAAGATAGAAAAATTGATGCAATTTGGTTAGTTTTTGAGAGTTGGCACACCATAGGCACACAAACAAGAAAAGGGCAACCGCATTGGTTGCCCTAACTTATTGATTTTAATGGTGATCCGAGAAGGACTCGAACCTTCGACCCAATGGTTAAAAGCCATTTGCTCTACCGACTGAGCTATCGGACCACATTTTGAAAAATCTTCATCGGCGTTTGTGCTAACGAAATTTTAGATTTTATTATTTCAGGCAAACAAAATCAAGTTGTGTGTTAATTTTATTTAAACCAACTTTCCATCACCGAGTCTTGCAAAATAATTGTTTGGTCGCGTTCGGGTCCGGTTGAAATTAAACCGATCTCCACGCCGATTGATTCTGATAGAAAATCTACATATTCTCTCGCTTTCGTCGGTAGATCTTCGAGTTTTGTAATTCCCAGTGTTTCGGATTTCCAACCTTCGAGCGTTTCATAAATTGGCTCGATCAAGCGTAAATCCTGCGAAACTGCGGGAAATGTATCAACTCTCTCGCCGTTGATTTTGTAACCGACGCATACTTTAATTTCGTCGAGAGCATCGAGAACGTCAATTTTTGTTAAGGCAACGGAATCGAAACCATTTAATTCGGCGGCGTATCTTGTCGCTACCGAATCGAACCAACCGCAACGGCGTGGACGTTTTGTAACCGAACCGAATTCGTTTCCGCGAGTCCGTATTAAATTTGCCACATCTTCTTCCGCATCCAACATTTCCGATGGAAAAGGTCCTTCGCCGACTCGCGTCATATAAGTTCGGACAATGCCCAGAACTCCTGAAATGTGATGCGGCGGAATTCCCGCACCGACTGCCGCTCCGCCCGCCGTCGGATTGGAAGAAGTAACAAACGGGTATGTTCCGTGGTCAACGTCCAATAATGTTGCCTGAGCTCCTTCGAGCAGAATCTTTTTATTTGCTTTTTTTGCTTCGGAGAGAAAATGCGAAGTTTCGCAAACAAACGGACGCAAGCGTTCTGCCAATGCGGAAATTTCTTCATAGATTTCATCCGAGCGAAGCGGTTCTCTGCCGAAAACGGCAATAACGCGATTTGCTTCGGCTAAATTTCTTTCGATGCGTTGTTTCAAAACTTCAGGAACGAGTGCATCCGCCACGCGAATTCCGCGTCTTCCGGCTTTATCCTCGTAAGCAGGACCGATTCCGCGAAGCGTTGTGCCGATCTTTTCGTTGCCGAGCCTTTCTTCGGATGTATGATCTAAAGCCCGATGATACGGCATTATTAAATGAGCCCGGCTTGAAACTTTTAATCTTTCGGGTGTGATCGAAATTCCCTTTTCCGTCATCTGGTCAACTTCTTCAAAAAACGCTTTCGGATCAATCACCATTCCGTTGCCAAGCACACAAATTTTCCCTTCGTGAATTATTCCCGACGGCAAAAGCCTCAGCACAAAAGCTTTATCGCCGACATAAACCGAATGTCCGGCATTGTGTCCGCCCTGATAACGCGAAACAATATCGAATCTGTCCGCGAGCAGATCAACAACTTTTCCCTTTCCCTCATCGCCCCATTGCGAGCCAATAATTACAATTATCATTTTTTAAGTAGTAAGTGGTAAGTGGTAAGTAGTAATTGGCAGTTCTCTAACTTCCCACTTACTACTTACCACTTACCACTGTTTATCTCCATTCCTCTTTTAACATTGAATAAACTATTAAACTTATAAATTCCCCGTGCAGTTTTGCAGTTTTTCTGGCAATTCCTTCTTTTTGAAATCCGAGCCTTTCAGGAATTGCCTGGCTTTTGACATTTTCAGTCGCACATTTGATCACAATTCTATTTAGATTCAATTCATTAAATCCCAAATTAATTATTTCTCGGCAGCATTTTGAAACGATTCCAATTCCCTGTGAATCTTCGTTAAGCCAATATCCTACTTCGGCATTTTGATCGGATTTATTGACATTGTTAAATCCAATTCCGCCAACGAGTTTGTTTTCATAAAATATGAAAAATGATGGAAACTCGTTCTTAGCGAATCCATTGAGATTCATTTTTATAAAATCTTTTGCTGTGTCAATCGAATACTCGTCCGTTGCCCACGGTAACCATTTTTGTAAATGTAGAATATTTTGTTTTACAACGGAATATAATTCATCCGCATAGCTTTCAGAAATTAAACGTAATTCTAGATTTTCATCTACAAATATTGAAAACATTTTTTAAGTTGCCAGCGTTCTTTGATAAAGCGAAATATATTTCCTCGCGGCATTTTCCCACGAATTATCTTCGGTCATTCCGTTTATCTGCAAATGCCGCCAAGCATCGGGTTCGGCGTATGTAAAAATCGCTTCGTAAATTTTTTCAAGAAATTTATCGCTGCTGAATTCTCTGAATTTGAAACCGTTTCCAGTGCCTTGCACACGATCAAAATTATTTATCGTATCATCTAATCCGCCGACTGCCCGAACAATCGGAACAGTCCCGTAACGCAGGGAATACATCTGATTCAAACCGCACGGCTCAAACCTTGAGGGCATCAGGAAAATATCTGCTCCGGCTTCGATCTTGTGGGCTAAATCTTCATTATAACCTGTATAATTTCCGACTTGTTTCGGTGCGTAATTTTTTAATTGCTGAAAGAAATTCTCATAAGATTTATCTCCCGAACCGAGTGAAATAAAATATGCTCCGGCGTTGATAATTTCACCTGCAACTTGCTGAATCAGTTCGATTCCCTTTTGTGATGTTAAGCGGCTGATGATTGAAAAAACGGGACGTTCCAAATCAACGGGCAACAAAAATTGTTCAAGCAAATCTTTTTTGCAATTTAATTTTCCGTCTAAGTTCTGATAATTATAATGCGATTTTAAGTTCTCGTCAGTTGCGGGATTCCAGACTTCATAATCTACGCCGTTTGTAATTCCGACCAATTTATTGCTACGCATTCGCAAAAGCCAGTCTAGCCCATAACCGTTTTCGCTTTGCTGAATTTCCCTTCCGTATTTGGACGAAACGGTGAAAAGCATATCGCTCGCACTTAAGCCTGCTTTCAAGGCAGAAGCGTAACCGTTAAATTCAAAATGATTTTGCTCAAATTCGCTCCCGAATCCCATTTCCCAAAGTTCTCCCGAATCAAAGCCGCCCTGATATGCAAGATTGTGAATTGAAAAAACCGTCCTCGTATTTCGCCAAAAAGAATCCCAATAACGCAGATGTGCAATTTCGACAGCGGCAAATCCCGTATGCCAATCGTTCAGATGAACAATGTCGGGCGGCGAACCGATTCGTTTTATAAGAGCCAAAGCGGCGTGATTAAAAAAAGCAAAACGCTCGTAATCTTCCGTGTAACCGTAAATTGAATCGCGGTGAAAAAATTCGGGTGCATCAATTAAAAAGGTCGGCGAACCGTTCGCTTCCGAATAAAAAGCCTTTGCCCGAAACGGTTTCCCTCGCCATTCAACCCACAAATCATCAATCACCACGTGCCACAGATATTCGCCTTTGGTTTGGAGATAACACGGCGTAATTAAAAACGAATCAACGCCGTTTTGCTGCAAGGCTTTCGGTAAAGCACCTGCAACATCGGCTAACCCGCCTGTTTTTGAATATGGAACAGCTTCGGCTGAAAGAATTGCGACACGCATATTGTGTGAATTGTAAATAGAAAATGGTGAATAGTAAAAGCCAACTTAATAAAAATTGTATTTTACTATTCACCTTTGAAAAATTAGCTAAGATTTAGCTTTGCATTGATGCTAAAAAGTCTGCATTGGTTTTTGCCTGACCGAGCCGTTCCAACACGACTTCCATTTGCTCAACCGATGAAAGCGGATTAAGAACGCGACGCATAACCCAAACTCTGGCAAGATCGTCTTTGCTGAGAAGCAGTTCTTCTTTTCGTGTGCCGCTTCTTTGCAGATCAATTGCGGGAAACAGGCGTTTGTCGGAAAGTTTGCGGTCAAGGTGAATTTCCGAGTTACCCGTTCCTTTGAATTCCTCAAAAATTACATCGTCCATCCGTGAACCGGTATCAATCAAAGCCGTTGCGATAATCGTCAGGCTTCCGCCTTCTTCGATATTTCTTGCCGCACCGAAAAAGCGTTTCGGACGTTGCAGGGCGTTTGAATCAATACCTCCCGACAAAATTTTGCCCGAAGGCGGAACGACGGCGTTATGAGCTCGTGCAAGTCTTGTGATCGAATCAAGCAGAATCACAACATCCTTTTTGTGTTCGACCAAACGTTTGGCTTTTTCAATGACCATATCCGAAACCTGAACGTGGCGTGTCGGCGGTTCGTCAAATGTCGAGGAAATCACCTCGCCTTCAACCGAACGCTGCATATCCGTAACTTCTTCGGGACGCTCATCAATCAGCAGAACAATTAATGTAACTTCAGGATGATTTTTGGTAATTGAATTTGCAATCGTTTGCAGAAGCATCGTTTTACCGGTTCGAGGCGGAGCGACGATTAACGCACGCTGTCCTTTTCCAATCGGTGTTACAAGATCAATTACGCGAGCCGAAATATTTTCCGAGTCCTCCGTTTCCATCCGTAATTGGTCATCCGGGTAAAGCGGCGTTAAATTGTCAAAAAAGATTTTTTCACGGGAGGCTTCCGGGGCTTCAAAGTTGATTGCTTCAACTTTAATTAATGCGAAATATCGCTCGCCTTCTTTCGGCGGTCTGATTTGACCTGAAATCGTATCGCCCGTTCTCAGATCGAATTTGCGAATTTGCGAAGGTGAAACGTAAATATCATCGGGACCGGGCAGATAATTGTATTCGGGAGCTCGCAAAAAACCGAAACCATCCGGCAGAGTTTCTAAAACACCTTGTGAAAATATCAAGCCGCTTTGTTCGGTTTGCTTCGCCAGAACTTTGAAAATAAGTTCCTGTTTCCGCATCCCGGAAGCACCTTCGATTTCCAGTTCTTTAGCGACTTTTGCTAACTCGGAAATTGACATTTCCTTTAGTTCCGCTAAATCAAGTGTGTCTTCATTTTGACTGAAGTCGGGTTTAGACTTTTTGCTTTGAGTATTCTTGCGTGAATTATTCTTCACGTCCTCTTCTTTTTCCTCAAAGCCGTTATTTTCAGCCTTTTTAATATTGGATTTTTTACCAGTTGTTGTTTTGGTTGCCATTTGTTTTTTCTACTGTTTGATGTTCAAGGGGAAATTTTATTTAGAAATAAATTTTTAGTGTGATTTGATAAAAATTGTTTGTTGAACAAGGAATTAATAAAGTTTAATTATAGTGTTTGTAACTTCTCGAATTCCTGAAAGAAACATTGATTGGAAAGTTATTTAGGAAGCTTACCCCGCGGCAAGCTCTCAATCTTTCGCAAGACCCTTGAGTTTTATTGGGATATTAAATTATTACTATATTTGGTCGGATAAAGCAACTAAAAAATCATTTTTTTTAATTTACTGCATCTTCTATCTCCCGCCAGACTTCTTCTTTCCCTTTTCCCGTTATGGCGGAATAAGTTAAAACCCGGCTGTCGGGCATAGCTTTTTCAATCGTTTTTATATTGTTAAAAAGTTTATTATTTGAAAGTTTATCAGCCTTTGTTGCGATTACGATATTATTTTTCTGGTGAAATGTGAGCCATTCGTAAAGCTGCATATCTAATTCAGTAGGTTTATGACGAGCATCAACTAATTGTATTGACAGCACAAGCTGTTCGCGTCCGGCAAGATATTCTTCCGCCATTTTGCCCCAATCTTTACGCATTTGTTTTGAAACTTTTGCGAATCCATAGCCCGGCAGATCGACAAAATAAAACGCTTCATTTATTAAAAAAAAGTTTATACTTTGCGTTCTGCCCGGTGTATTTGATGTTTTGGCAAGTTTTTTACGATTGAGTAAAGTATTTAAAAGACTTGATTTACCGACGTTTGATCGTCCTAAAAAAGAAACTTCGGGTTTATTATCTTCAACCCAATGGCTTTCTTCAAACGCACTTTTAATAAATTCTGCTGAGGTTATTTTCATCTAAAATATAAGAGCAGTCAGCAATAAATTTTGCGTTCCGCTCTTTTTGAGTTCTTATAAATCAAGTATCTTTCGCCACAAGGTAAAGAAAATAAATTTTATTTACCCTTACTTCATATGAAATTCTGCAAATACTAACTTCTAAAACTATTCAATTGTCGCCGAAATATCGCTTGATTTTGTGCCTTCAGTATAGACTGTCGGAGTGCTTACATCAATTTCATCAATCATTTCATCTTCCAAAGCGATTTTTAAAACCTCGTCAATCATATCAACACAATGAACGGTCAAATCTTCTAAAATCTCTTCGGGAACATCGGCTAAATCCTTTTCATTATCTTTTGAAATTATTATATTTTTCAAACCGAAACGATGTGCCGCAAGGAGTTTTTCTTTTAGTCCGCCAATCGGCAGAACCTTGCCGCGAAGCGTAATTTCGCCTGTCATTGCTACATCGTGACGGGCAGGTTTCCTGGTTAAAGCCGAAACCATTGCAGTTGCAAGTGTAATTCCAGCGGAAGGTCCGTCTTTTGGAATCGCCCCTTCGGGAACGTGAACGTGCAAATCTTTGCGGCGGAAATCTTTACTGTCAATTCCCAGTTCATCGGCTCTTGTTCGGACACAGGTTAAAGCGGCGTGTGCCGATTCCTGCATAACTTCGCCGAGTTTCCCGGTTAATTGGACACTTCCACGACCTTTGACGAGTGTTGTTTCAATCTGCAACACATCACCGCCGACTTCCGTCCACGCCAAACCATTGACCAGTCCGATCTCGCTCTTGCGGGCAATATCGAGTTTGCGGAATTTTATCGTGCCGAGCAGTTCGCGGACTTTTTCTGCGTCAATAATCTCTTTGAATCTCTCGGCTTTATCGGAAATGATATATTTGCGTGCGACTTTTCTAAAACACGAACCGATTTGTCTTTCCAGATTTCTGACACCGGCTTCGCGTGTGTAATGGCGAATAATTTCAACGATACCGTCCTCTGTAAATTCAACCTTTTCAAGACTTAAACCGTTTCCTTCCGATTGTTTAGGAATCAAGTGACGCTTGGCAATTTCCTTTTTCTCGCGTTCCGTATAGCCCGCTAAATTCAGGATTTCCAGACGGTCTTGCAAAGCGGGCGGAATCGTGTGCAGGACGTTTGCCGTGGCAATAAAAAATACGTTCGATAAGTCGTAATCCACATCCAAATAATGATCGCGGAATGTATGATTTTGTTCCGGGTCTAAAACTTCCAAAAGTGCCGAAGCCGGATCACCGCGAAAATCCTTGCCGAGTTTGTCAACTTCATCGAGCAAAATTACGGGATTTACGGTTTTCGCACGTTTCATTAACTGCACGATCTGTCCCGGCAAGGCACCGATATATGTCCGGCGATGTCCGCGAATTTCCGCTTCGTCGTGAACTCCGCCGAGTGCCAGACGGACAAATTCCCTGCCTGTCGCACGGGCGATTGATTTACCGAGCGAAGTTTTTCCAACGCCGGGAGCTCCGACAAAGCATAAAATTGTTCCCTTCGGATTTTTGACCAATTGGCGAACCGCCAGATATTCAAGAATTCTTTCCTTGATTTTCTCGAGGCTGTAATGATCTTCGTCCAAAACCTTTTCTGCTTCTAATAAATCTTCGATCTCATCCGACTTTTGCTGCCAGGGAACATTTATCAGCCAATCAAGATAAGTTCTTGCAACTGTACTTTCAGCAGACATCGGCGGCATTGATTCGAGCCTCGAGAATTCCTGCAAGGCTTTGTCTTTTGCTTCCTCGCTCATCCCGACTTCTTCGATTTTCTTGCGAAGTTCTTCAAGTTCCGCCTTTTCATCCTTGCGTCCCAACTCTTTATGAATTGCTTTTATTTGTTCATTCAAATAATATTCCCTTTGCTGCTTGTCCATCTGCTTTTTCGTGCGGGAATGAACCGTGCGGTCCAGCTTTTTTTTCTCGATTTCCATTTCGAGAATTTCGATCAATTTTTGCAGACGTTCCTGAACTGAATAAGTTTCGAGAAGTTTTTGTTTTTCTTCGACCTGAATTCTCAAATGTGAACTCATCGCATCGGAAATCTGAGCAGCGGAAACGCCTCTTAAAGAAGCGTGCAAAGCATCCGTGTAAGCATCGGGAGCAGTCCGCAAAAACTGTTCAACCAGACCGTGAATCTGCTGGAGAAGCCCGTCAGTGCGATAACCCGATTCGTCAACCGACTCGACCTTGCGAACCAAAGCCGAAAACATTCCGTCCGCGTCCTGTTCTATTCTAAAAGACGCACCGCGTTCGCGTCCTTCAACTACAACTTTTATCTGCCCGTTGTCCTGCTTCTGAGCCTGCAAAATTCGCCCTAAAGTCCCGACCTTAAAAATTTGTTCGGGATTTGGCTCATCAACTGTTGCATCGTGCTGTGTTGCTAAAAAAATATTTCTGTCGCCCTTCATCGCCCGTTCCAAAGCTCTCACTGAGCTCGGACGACCTATTTTAAAGGCGACTTTTGTAAATGGAAATATGACAACATCTCTTATCGGCACCATCGGATAGCGTTTAATATCTTCCGGCATCTGGTCTGAAAATTCTTGCATTATTTTATTTAACTCTCTTTAAGATTAATTTTCTGTAATTTAGGTAAATGTTTATTAAACTCAATTTTCTAATTTTAGAACTTTGAAACATCTTTTACCAGTTTTATAAATGAAAATATCTAAAAAAATATGAAGAAAGTTAAAAAAAATTAGAAATAAATATGTAGGCGGTCAGAGCAATTTAATTTATTCGGGAACTTTTTCCAGCAAAAGGTGTCTAATTCTAAAACCGTTCAGAAGGAGAAAAAATTTATGAAACCCGAAATAAACGTAACACCTTTAATTGATGTTTTACTTGTATTGCTGATAATTTTTATGGTTATCTCGCCCCTACAACCGAGTCAGTTTGAAACAAAAATTCCTTCCGAACCTGATAAACTTGATAGAGGTTTGGAAAATCCCGACAGATTGATTGTCAAGATAAACTCAGATTTTTCGCTCGAACTCAATCAGACAAAAAATCTCGGCACAATTCAAGAACCGGCGGAACTGCAAACAAAACTCACGCAGGTTTTTGCAAAGCGGACTGAAAATGGTGTTTTGGATGAAAATCTTGCTCAAAAAAGCGAATTGTCAATGCCGGAAAAGATTCAAAAAACCATTTTTATCAAAGCCCCGAAGAATCTCGCCTACGGTGAAGTTGTAAAAGTTATTGATGCGGTAAAAATAGTCGGAGCAAAACCGATCAGTCTGCAAATTGATGATCTGGAGTGAAGTTATTTAAAAAAATTGCCGATTTTGTGTTATAATTTTTATATTCGGGAACTCTTATAACTCTCGGATTTATTAATTTAAATACGGATTATATTTAATGAGTATGTAACACACATAATTCTTAAACCAAGATAAATGCTAAGTACAAATCAACATTTGCTTTTTTAAACAATCGTTAGTCCGTATAATTTTCTCCAACTTCAACCGATTTCGAGATTGTGGATTATTACGAAATACTAAAAGTTCCAAACGATGCGACGACTGCCGAAATAAAATCGGCATACCGCAAACTTGCACGCAAAAAACATCCAGACCTCAATGAAGGAAGTAAAGTCCACTCACGTGAATTTGCGAGAATTGCCAAAGCCTACAAGGTTTTGAGCAATCCGCAGGAACGTGCCTTTTATGACCGGCAAAGACTCAAGGCTAAATTTTCCAAAAAGGGTTCGGTCATAAATAACGAAAATCCGCACGCCAGCCGTGCCAGACAGATGGTTTATGAACGGCGTTATAATGCCATCATTGACCGTATGATTGCCGAAGAAAGACAGGAATCAATGGCTTTGCAGGAAATTATTTTCCCGGTTGTCGCACTTTTTTTCTCAACCGGATTTGTTGCTGTTTTTAAGCCCTTATTTTGGTCAAATTCCGGTGTTTTCGGGAAGATTATTTTGCTGATGCTATTTATTATCGGCGTGTTGCATCTACTGAAACGTCTTCATGCGGGTTTTGAAAGATATACATATTCATCCGTAAATATTTACGATACACTACTGGCTGAAATCGAGGAAGAAACCCGACCTTACTCACGAATTCAGGCAATTATGTTCTTGATTATCGGAATATTTGTCAGTCTCGGCATCGGTCTGCTGATCGGTAATTTTTTCGGAGTGATGACAACCGCAATGATGCCGAAGATGTTTGCTTCGACGCTTCGCCTGGAATTTATTTTCTACCCGCCGATTGTCGTCTTAATTGTAGATATAATGCACTCTTTCATAACCCGCAACGATTATTGATTTCCTGTTTTCGCTTCGCTTGACATTGAGGTTTGCAGGTTTTATACTTTGTATTTTCTCTACTTGAGAAATTTTTCACATTTTTTTATTTGATATAACGGAGTTATTTAATGGCAAATCATCAATCAACCAAGAAACGTATGCGGCAAAATGTTAAACGCCGTGAGATAAATCGAAGCAGCAGAAGCCGCTTGCGAACTCAGATTAAAAAATTGCGGGACGCATTGGCGGCAAATGATAAGGATTTGAGTCAAACAGAACTCGTGCCGACAATTTCTTTGATTGATAAAATGGTTAATAAAAAGATTTTACACCAGAATACGGCGGCTCGTTACAAATCGCGTTTAACGAAGCACGTCAATGAATTAGCTTAATACAGATTTTTGTTCATCATAGATTTTCTCCTTTGAATTACATCGGAAGTAAACCTTGAGTAAGTTTGCTTCCGATTTTTTTGTTTAAGAAGCGGCTAATTCACAAACAAGTATTTCAATTTGCAGACGGGGCGTAGCAATTGAGGTTTTTATTGCAAGGTCGGTTTCCGCCAGTCTTTTTAAGATTTGAGAAAATTTTTCTCTTTCCGTTCGGCGTGCAGTTTCCAGAAAACTCTGTTGTTTATTATATGGAAGCCGCATAACTCTCGAAACTTCCTTTCTGTCCACGCCTTCGGTCATCATTTCTTTAGCCAGAAAAAGCCTCTGAAAATGATAAGAAAGCAAGCCGAGAAGCATCAGCGGTTCAGCTCCGTCGTCGAGTATTTTCTTTAATGTTTGCAAGGATTTTGTTTTGTTTTTTGCAAGCAAATAATCAGCCAGATCAAAATTTGAAATCTCGCGTGAATCCGGGACGAGCGATTCAACTAATTCATAATTAATGACAGAATCAGGCAAAGCGGCGATTGCTAATTTCTCAATTTCAAGCGTCAATTTGCGGACATTGTTTCCAACCTGTCCGACAAGATAACGCAGAGCTTTTTCATCCGCCGTTACATTTAATTCCTTTAATTTATCATTCGCCCATTTCGTAAGTTCGTTATCTTCAAGTGGCTTAAATTCAACCGAAATGCTGTTTTCAAGCAAAAGTTTCGCCATTTTCAGACGTTTATCAAACTCATCGGCGATAAAAATTACAACCGAACTTTCCGAAGGTCTTGAAAGGTAAGATTTGAGAACATTTTCGTCTTCTTCTTTTATATTGTTTTTTTGTTTATTGGTTGAAATTGCAACATCGATAATCCATATGACACGACGCGAATCCATCATCGGAAGCTGTTCGGCGGAAGCAATCGCGTGTCTGACTTCCGCTTCGTTTAAACTTATTTCCGATTCGTTAAAATCCCGCAGAGAAGAATCTTTCAAAGCAATGTTGGCAATAGTTTTCGCCGCCAGATCACGCAAGTAAGTTTCTTCACCAAACAATAAATAAACAGGGGCGATTTCTTTATTTCTAAGCTGATTGCCTAATTGTTCAAGCGAAATTGTTTTCATATTTGAATAAAATACTTGAGATTCTTATTTGTCTTCCTTTACACCGATCCCATTTGTAATCGCGGAAACAACGGATTCTGCGAAAGCTCTGGCGATACGTAGAACTGCCGGGTCTTCTTCATTAAAAAATGAACGCGGGTCTTGGCTGAATTCAAATGAATCGCGGAAAATAAAATTCTGGTTGTCGTAAATAATTTTATTATTTCTTAAATCACGAATCGTTACGGCTGAAGTTATTGAAACTTCATAAACTCTCGCACGTCCCGCCCGGTCAAGTAAAACGCCGGAAAAAGTAAAATCCCTGATCGTTCCTTCGATCACGGCATCCGCACCTTCGCGTGTTCCCTGCACTTTCACGCCGCGTCCGCGTTTGATAATTTCGCTTGTAACCGCTTCAGTTAAGCGTGAAGCAACACGGTATCTTGCTCCCTGAGGTTCAAACTGAAAAGCCGGAACTGCGATGCGTTTGATACCGCTCGGCAAACCGGATTTTGTTACAGGTTTGTAGCAGTCTTTGAATCCCGAAACCAAAAATAAAACACATATAAACAATACTAATTTTATAAATTTCATAACTCTTTTTTGATAGCATCAACCACTTTTAATGATTCAACCGCCGCTTTAACATCGTGAACACGCACGATATTTGCACCATTCCAAACCGAAATAACATTTGAAGCCAATGTTCCAATCAATCTTTTTTCGACATCATCTTCTTCTAGAATTTTCCCGATGAAAGATTTTCTGCTCGTGCCGACAAGCATCGGAAATTCTGGAAATTCTCCGCAAAGTTTATCAAGTTTTGCAATTAATTCTAAATTCTGCTCGAAAGTTTTGCTGAAACCAATGCCAATATCTAAACAAATTTGATTATCTTGAACTCCGAAATCTCTCGCTTTACCGATGCTCCAATTAAATCCTCTCGTAACCTCCTGCAAAATATTTTCAACAGGTTTCTGCTTGTGCATTGTTTGATAGTCACCACGCAGGTGCATCAAAACCAACCCTATTTTATATTTCGCGGAAATTTCTGCAATGTTTTCATCAAATCTTAAACCCGAAATATCATTAATTATTTCCGCTCCCGCTTCAAATGCTTTTTCCGCAACTTCAGATTTTGAAGTATCAATCGAAATCGGAATTGGACAGTGTTTTTTAATTGCTTCGATGATCGGACAAACTCTCTTTATTTCTTCCTCAACTGAAACTCTTTCACTTTTCGGGCGAGTAGATTCTCCGCCGATGTCTAAAATGTCCGCACCTTCGCTAATGAGTTTTTCCGCTTGTTTTAAAGCATTTTCAAAATTGTCATACTTCCCGCCATCAGAGAAACTGTCGGGCGTAAAATTCAAAATAGCCATTACCAGCGTTTTTTTTGAATAATCTAACTCTCGCTGAGATGTTTGCCAGATTCTTTTCATTCAAATTAATTGTAATCGAAAAAGTAAAAAGGCAGAAGCAAGATTTTATCTTAACTTTTGCCTTTTTACTTTTTACTTTTTACTTTCCTAAGCCGTTGCCGGATTGTTTCCCGTTATCGGCGGTAGAATCGGTTTTTTGAACGGATTCTTCACTTTTTCCGAACTTCCATCATCATCCGATTCAGGAGTTTCTTCATCATCATCAAGCGGAAGACCGGCAACAACCCGTCGAATCTGAACGCTGTCCAAAGTTTCATATTCAATTAATGCTTCGGATAAACGAATCATTGCTTCGGAATTTTCATTCAGAACTTTCTTGGCAAGTTCATATTGCTCATCAATAATTTTGCGAACTTCCTGATCAATCTGAATTGCCGTATCTTCCGAATAATCCCGATGCTGATTTATCTCACGACCGAGGAAAATCTGCTCTTCCTTTTTGCCGAAAGTCAGCGGTCCGAGCGAACTCATTCCGTATTCACAAACCATTGCTCTGGCTAAATCCGTCGCCCGTTCAATGTCGTTCGATGCTCCCGTCGTTACATTTTCATCACCAAAATAGATTTCTTCGGCAATTCTTCCGCCCATTAAAATAGCGATCTGACTCGTCAAATATTCTTTCGTGTAACTGTGTTTATCCGTTTCCGGCAATTGCATTGTAACGCCCAAAGCCATTCCACGCGGGATGATCGAAACTTTATGAACCGGATCAGCTTGCGGAACTTTCAAACCGACAAGCGTATGACCTGCTTCGTGATAAGCCGTCAGTTTTTTATCTTCATCAGTGAGAACCATACTTTTGCGTTCAGCTCCCATCATTACTTTATCTTTTGAAACTTCAAAGTCCGACATCCCAACAACTTTTTTATCAAGCCGAGCCGCATTCAGAGCCGCTTCATTGACAAGGTTTGCCAAATCCGCACCGGTAAATCCGGGAGTTCCGCGAGCAATTACGTTGATATTTACATTTTCATCAAGCGGAATTTTTCGTGTGTGAACTTTTAAGATTCCTTCACGACCTTTAATGTCAGGACGACCGACGACTACGCGACGATCAAAACGTCCCGGTCTCAGAAGTGCCGGATCAAGAACATCAGGTCTGTTCGTTGAAGCCATCAAAATAACGCCTTCATTCGATTCAAATCCGTCCATTTCAACAAGCAATTGATTCAAGGTTTGCTCACGCTCATCGTGTCCGCCGCCGAGTCCTGCTCCGCGATGTCTGCCGACTGCATCAATCTCGTCAATAAAAATTATGCAAGGTGCATTTTTCTTACCTTGTTCAAATAAATCACGAACACGCGATGCACCGACACCGACAAACATTTCGACAAAATCCGAACCCGAAATTGAGAAAAACGGAACACTCGCCTCACCCGCAACAGCTTTTGCAAGCAAGGTTTTTCCTGTTCCCGGAGGTCCGACCATCAGAACGCCTTTCGGAATTTTTCCGCCGAGTTTCTGGAATTTTTGCGGGTCTTTTAAGAATTCGATAATTTCCTCTAATTCTTCTTTCGCTTCCTGAACACCCGCAACATCTTTAAATGTGATTCGCTTTTGCTGATTATTAAGTAATTTTGCCTTTGACTTGCCAAAGCTAAGTGCTTTATTCCCACCAGCTTGCATTTGACGCAAAGTAAAAGCTAAAAATCCAATTAAAAGCAGAAATGGTATGGCATTGATTAAAACTATCCAAAACCAACCGCTGGAAGCCTGTTCCAAATCGGTTTTTATTGAATTTGGTTTTTCCAAATTAACCTTATTTATTGAATCCAGCAAAACCTGTCTGGTCGCATCGCTGGCATCCAAAGGAGTGATAAATTTTTTGCCGCTTTTGTCTTCGAGTTCAAGCTGACTTTGCTTGATCGAAGCCGCAGAAATATCTTTGTTTTGTATATATGTCAGGGCTTTATCAAACGATATATCTTCGGGAGCTGCCGTTTGTTTGCCTTGCAGAAACCAGACGAACGCCAACGCGGAGAAAATTATCATTACCCATAACAATCCTTGTTTTGCTTTTGAATTCAACTTATAGCCTCCAAGATAACTCTACTTTAAGAAATTATCTATTAAAATCAATTTTTATTCTCATCAACAACTTTTTGATGATGTTTTCATACCGCAAGTTGTTTTACAATGAGTTTAGATATTTCTAAACTTCAACCCTTAATTGTAGTTGTCTGCATCCCATTTTTCAACCTTTGTTTCTTTAAAAAACAGTTTTCCATCCTCTTTTATCAATTTTCCAAAACGTGGCAATTCAATAATTTTCCCACTTCTTCTGCTGTTTATTAAACGCTCAATAGCCTCTATATTTTTCAAATTTATTCTTTTTAAATCTCCTCTATTCGCCTTGAGCCAGATTCTCAATACTTTGTAAAGCATTGCTTTTGAACAGCTTTTTAATTTTTTAATGTCTAAAAAGGAATAATCAATAAGGTTATTATTATCAATTTTTTCCTTTGCCAAATCATTCAACAGTTCGACCTCTTGAGTTATAAGTTTAGCAGAATTTGCAAGAGTGAAAATAATATTCGGATTATAATTTTTTAAATCGGGAATTAAATCCTTTCTGATTTTTACACGCTGATAATTTAAATCGTCATTCATTGTGTCATTTCTGTATTTGATATTATTGATTTCCAGAAATTTTATTATTTCCTCCCTCTCCGCCCAATTTAATAGAGGTCTGACGAGTAAAATTTTATCCGGGTTTTGAAGTTTTCGAATCGGCTTCATTCCCGAAAGACCGTCTGAACCGCTGCCGCGAATCAAATTCAAAAGAAAAGTTTCAGCCTGATCGTTAATTGTATGAGCAGTCAAAACTATTTTTGAATTATTATCCTTTGCTGTATTTAAAAGAAACTTATACCGCTCAACTCTCGCCCACTGCTCTAAATTTTCGCCCTTTTTTATTTTCTTTTCCACACATCCCGAAACAAAATCAAATCCAGTTTCAACTCCCACATCACGGACAAATTCTTCATCCGCATCGCTTTCTTCGCCACGCAGTTTATGGTTAAAATGTGCGATTATAAATTTGTTTCTCAGTTTTTTTCGCTTAACCAAATCTTCCAACGCTAAAGTCAAAGAAACAGAATCAGCACCGCCCGAAACGGCTAAAATTATTGTCTTATCCGAAAAAGGCAAATCCAAATGCCGCCATTCGGTCAATAAATTCCTGATAAACTTTTGCATTTTTGTTTAAAAATATTATTCTTCAAATTTTAATTTATTTTTAGCTTCCGCGATGGCTTCGGAAACTCTTTCCGGTGAAGTTCCGCCGATTTGATTTTTTTGTCCGAGTATTTTGTGGACATCGAAAATCTCAAATATATCGGACTCGATTACGGGCGATATTTCTTGTAATTCTTCAATCCGAATTTTTGATGTGAGAGTTTCGTTCTGCATAAAATTTATGATCTTTCTCGTAATATTTTCAGCTTCTTCAAACGAAACTTCTCTCTGAATGAGATATTCAAAAATTTCAGACTGATTGATCAATATCTTGCTGGCAAACTGTTCTGATCTTGTTTCATTTAATTGAATACTTAAAAAAACTGCATTAACTGCTTTGATGCTTTTTTGAAGAATCTCAAAAGTTTCAAAAATTATTTCATTTTGATCTGAAAAATCTCTATGAGAATTCGCCGATAATCCTTTAATATTTGAATTAAATATTGTTTGAAACCCTTGCAAACGAACACATTTTCCGTGAATTGTTTCTAAAAGTGTAACGGAAAATTTATTTTCAAACTTAAAAAAGTCCGTATTTTCCGATGAATAAAAAAGTAAATCTTCAACTAATTGCAGAATATGCCTCGTAATTAAAACCGAAGCATTTACAAACTCCAGAACAAAATCCCGGTCGCTGACAGCATCCAGACTGTTTGTTGAGATTCCCTCAAATCCTAATTTTCGGGCAAGTTCTTCACGGTCAATTTCAAACGATGTTCCGTTTCCCTCATTTGAACCGAGCGGCATCGTATTTGTTCGCCGCCAAACTTCATCGAGCCGTTCACGATCTCTTGAAAATATCTCGAAATAGCCCAAACACCAATGACCAAACAAAATCGGCTGAGTTTGTCGAAATTGACTTTGAAGAAAAATCACAATTGTTTCATTCTGTTCCGCAAAAGATACGAAAATTTTCTGAATATCCCGAATATTTTGGGATATTTTCATAATTTTATCTTTTAACCAAAATCTCAAAACGGTGGAACTTAGTTCAGAAATGCTTCGTCCGATATTTATTTTTCTACCGATTTTTCCGACCAGTTGAACAAGTTTTTCCTCAATAAATTCCGATAGATTATTAAAATTATGTTTATCAAAATAATCTCTGTCAAACTCGGCACGCTTGGAAAGTGTCTGCAGACCATTTTTGATTTTTTCACTTTCCAGACGGGTTAAAATGCCTGCTTCAAATAATGAATCACAATAAGCATAATTGACCGCAACCTCAGACTTGAACAATCTTTTGTCGGCTTCAAAGCTATTTTGAAATTCCCTTGCGATTTGTTCAATATCCGTGTCTGCGTTTTCTTTCAATGCTCTTTGTGCTTCGGTCATCAATGTTTTTCTCAGCAGGAAAAATTAATTTCAGTTCCAAATGTTTAACTTCTGATTTTAACAATTTAAAAACTATCAGATACTTTCTCAAATAAAAAGTTTTTTACTGAAAAATTTTAATAATTTTTTATAGTTTTCTGATAAGAATCAAAATTGCGTTTCATTTCCTCAAACGAATCTCCGCCGAATTTTTCACGCATTGAATTTGCTAAAACTATTGCCAGCATCGCTTCGCCGATAACTCCCGCCGCCGTAACCGCCGTTATGTCGGAGCGTTCAAATGCCGCTAAATCTTCTTTTTTTGAATCAATATCAACCGAGCGAAGCGGTTTTCGCAAAGTGGAAATCGGTTTTTTGTATCCACGCACGCGGAGTTCTTCGCCATTTGTAATTCCACCTTCTAAGCCGCCCGCACGGTTTTGTGTGCGTTTGTAATTGTCGTTTTCAAAAACAATTTCGTCGTGAACTTCCGAGCCGAAAAGTCCTGCGTTTTCAACACCGTTTCCAATTTCAACGGCTTTGATCGCCTGAATTGACATAAATGCCTGAGCGATTCTGCCATCGAGTTTTTCGCTCCAAGAAGTATGCGAACCCAAACCGACGGGAACATTTTTGGCGACAACTTCAAAAATTCCGCCAAGCGTGTCGCCGTTTTCTTTTGCTTTATCAATTTGCTCAATCATTTTGTTTTGCAAATCTTCGTCGGCACAGCGTAATAATGAATCATCTGAAATTTTTTCGATTTCTTCCCAAGTTTTTATTAAAGGTTTTTCGGGAACAGTTCCGAGTTTTATGACGTGGCTTTTAATTTCAATTCCAAATTGCTCCAATAATTGTTTTGCAAACCCACCGCAGGCAACTCTTGCCGCAGTTTCGCGTGCCGAAGCACGTTCCAAAACATTTCTCAGATCTCTCGTTTGAAATTTCTGACCACCCGCAAGATCAGCGTGTCCGGGACGCGGACGTTTGACGATACGCGGATTTTTCGGTTGTTCATTAATCGCCTCACTCGCCATAATTTTTTCCCAATGGACAAAATCACGGTTTGTAATTGAAAGCGAAATCGGTGAACCGAGAGTTTTTCCGTGCCGCACACCCGATAAAATTTCGACTTTATCCTGCTCGATCTTCATACGTCCGCCGCGTCCGTAACCTTGCTGTCTACGCCAAAGTTCGTGATTTACTTTGTCAACATCAATTTCCAAACCCGCAGGCAAACCTTCGATGATTGCGACGAGTGCTTTTCCGTGTGATTCTCCAGCGGTTGTAAATGTAAAGTTCATCTTTTTAAGTGGTAAGTGGTGAATGGTAAGTGGTAAGTTATTTAATAATTTCTTCTAACTTGCCACTCACCACTTACCACTTACCGTTTTCTAAGTTTTTTGCGAAAAACTATAAGACCGACGCTTGCCAAAATTAAAGATCCGCCGATCAGAGTTTGCGGCAATAATTTTTCTCCTAAAAATATCGAACCGCAAATTACCGCAATCAAGGGCGTAACGAGTGCGATTGTCATTGCTTTGGTAGATTCGATTTTATCTAAAAGCCAGTAATAAAGCCAAAATGTTAAAACCGTTCCTAAAATTGATAGATACAAAATACTGATAATCGTCGTCCACGAATAATTATACCGAAACGGATTTCCTTCTTTTGCCAACGCGATAATTATAATCGGCAAAATCCCGCATAACATTTGACCGAAGACCAGAGTTGCGGGGTGCATTGAACCGCCTTTGGCTTTGATTAAAATCGAGGCATAAGCCGCCGTGAATGCTCCTGCAATAATTCCGACACTCCCCGCAAATGCCATAAAACTATTGACTTTCAATTGTTCAATAAAAACTATTGCAACTCCTGTTATTCCAATGCCAAGAGCGGTGATTTTCAGCCAGGTTATCCTTTCTTCAGGCAGATAAATTGCCGCCAGCACAAGTCCGAAGACAGGAATCATCGCTTGAAGAACAGCAGCAAGTCCCGATGAAATATAAAGTTCGCTCCAAAATACCAAACTATAATTTATTGAAAATTGTAGAATTCCTGTAATTGCCAGAAGTTTCCATTGACTTTTATTTTGCGGCAGAGGAATTTTTTTTATAAAAATAATGAAACCAACAACAATTAAGGCAATGATAAATCTAATAGATGCAAAACTTAGAGGCGGCAGGTCTTCCAGTCCGACTTTTATAAAGAGCCACGTCGTTCCCCAGATCAGACATAAAATAAGCCAGACGATAATTTTCATCAATTAGGATTGTAGAGTGTTTATTTAGAAACGTCTAAACTGAAATTTATTTTGGCAGAGTCCACAAAAGTTTAGTTTTTCTCATAGAAACTCAAGCGAGTTTCACCCTGCTTAACAATTCTCCAACGTCTGATTTTGCCAATTTCATCGGGAATGATTGTTTTTGAATGATGTTCGACAACCAATAAACCATTTGTTGATAAAATTTTTGATTCGGCTGAACCGATTTCCGATAAGGCGTTTGAATAATCTTGAGTATATGGAGGATCAAAAAATATCAGATCAAAAGTTTTTTCCTGTTCACGCGATAGAAATTTTTCCGCCGGACTGCGAATTACTTCGGTTTTGTTTTCCGATATTTCCAAAAGGTCTAAATTTTCCTCGATCAAGCCGCACGCTTTACGGGAAATATCTACAAATGCGGCAAATCCAACACCTCTTGAAAGTGCTTCAATTCCAACCGCACCCGTTCCTGCACACAAATCAAGAAAATTCGTGTCGGAATTTATACGGGATTGTAGAATATTAAAGAGAGTTTCCCTGAGTCTGTCGGATGTCGGACGGGTTTTATTATGGGAAGGGCTTTTGATAACCCTTCCGCGAAATTCACCTGCAATTATTCGCATCTAAGATTTTCTTTCGTAAAAACTGATCGCCGTGTCGCCTTGAACTACGACCTTAAAACGCTTCATAACACCGATATTTTCAGGGAAAAACATTTCGGAATGATGCTCGATAACAAGCACTCCACGCGGTTTGACGGCAACGCCTTTTTCAAAGTATCTCAAAACATCGTTATAATCGGTATCATACGGCGGATCGTAAAATACTACATCCCAAAAACGACGCTTTTTGCTCATTTTCTTCAAAAATGGAACAGCTTCCATTTCAAAAATCTCGCCGTGACCTTCTTTAATTCCGCAGGTTTCAAGATTCTTTTTGATAAAACTACACATCTTAGCCGAGCGTTCGACAAAGCTGGCGAGCAAGGCTCCGCGGGAAATTGCTTCGATACCGATTGTTCCCGCACCGGCACATAAATCCAAAACTCTTCCGGCACGAACCCGTCTGAAAAGAACACGAAACAATATTTCACGAATTCTACGTGCGGTTGGTCTGACTTTATCGGATTCGATGCTCTTTAAATATTTGCCTCGAAATTTTCCATCCGTAATCTGCATATCTGAAACGATTCGCGGTAAATGTTCTTTTTTCCAGGGCGGTGTGCCTTTTCCTTTATCTCCGAAACGCTTTTTCGGAATAAATCTACCATTTCTCTGTTTATCACCACTATCTCCTGAAAACTTTTCATCCTTGTTCTGGTATCTATCATTTTGAGATTTATTTCCGCCTTGCTCGTAAGATTTTTCACTACTTTTTTTATAGTATCTTTTCTGACCATACGGTTTAGGGGATTTAGTTTTTTGCCGGTCATTCATTTTCTGTTCACCTTAGTTTTTTATTAAAAATGAGAAGAGTTTCACAACAAGTTTTCAATCTTACTTTATGTTTAAGAAGTTGGATGGAAGTAAACTTTAAATATAAAACTTTAAATCGGAAATGCTAATATTTTCCAATCAAAAATAATTTATTATTGAGAAACTGTTACTTATAGATTTAAGCAAATCCATAAGTAAATTTCAAACTTTAAATTATTAATTTTTTCCATTTAGTAAATCGATTTAACCGATTCCAGCCAAATTAAATCGGGCATCCGATTTAGCAAATTCGATCAGCTTCGATGTCTCCTGTGTTAAACGTTTTTGCGTTAAATAAAGTTCAGCTTCTTTTCGTGCTTCTTCTAATATCTCCAGATCCCGGATTATATTCCCGATCTTAAAGGTCTGAATTCCCGATTGGCGTGTGCCGAGAATATCTCCCTGTCCGCGAATTTCCAAATCTTTCTCGGAAATTAAAAATCCATCATTGGTTTTTTCCATAATTCCGAGCCTTTCTTTTGCAACGGCGGTTCTTTTTACTCCCGCTAACAAAACGCAAAAAGATTGCTCCGCACCGCGTCCGACTCTGCCGCGAAGCTGATGAAGTTGCGATAAACCAAATCGTTCTGCGTGTTCGATAATCATCAAGGAAGCATTCGGCACATCAACGCCGACTTCGATAACGGTTGTCGAAACAAGAATATTTAATTTGCCGCCGACAAATTCCTGCATAATTTCTTCTTTTTCAGCAGATTTCATTTTGCCGTGAAGCAAGCCGACCTTAAGATTCGGAAAAGTTTTATCACGCAACTCTTCATACATTTTTGTCGCCGCTTTTAAGTCCATTTTTTCCGACTCGTCAATCAGCGGATAAACGATATAAACCTGTCGCCCAAGATTTACTTCGCGGGAAATTCCTTTATAAACACCATTTCTCTGGTCTTCGCCGACAACCACAGTTTTAATCGGGGTTCTGCCCGGCGGCAATTCGTCAATTACAGAAACATCCAGATCGCCGTAAACAGTCATCGCCAATGAACGCGGGATCGGCGTGGCGGTCATCACCAAAATATCGGGATTATAACCTCTCGCCCGAAGTTCGGCTCGCTGCATTACGCCGAAACGATGCTGCTCGTCAACCACGGCAAGTCCTAAGTTTTCAAATTCGACGGCATCCTGAATAATTGCGTGTGTTCCGATAACCGCATCAATTTCTCCTTCGGCAATCAGTTTCTGAACTTTGCGTTTTTGTGCCGCACGCAGACTTCCCGTCAGCAAATCAACTTTATACGGTGTGCCTTCAAAAATCGCTTTGGCATTGCGGGCGTGTTGTTCAGCTAAAATTTCGGTTGGAGCCATCAAAG
>JALZKH010000087.1 GCA_030859345.1 Acidobacteriota bacterium
AGCTACAAGAAAAAGGACGTTAAAACGCCCTAAAACATTTTACGAATATGCGACCACGCCATAAATGACGTGGCTAAAACCGCGAAACGCGGAAAGCCTGTTGAAACAGGCTAAAAGCAAAATTGCGTAAGGTGAGTTATTAAGTAATTATTACGCCGATTGGACAACTAGAATTGTTAATAAACAAAACAGACTTTCGGATTCATTCTTTCAAACAAACGGTGGTGCGGAACCCGGATTTGTCGTCAGCGACATCGGCGGCGGTTATATTAACGGACGCGAAAATTATCGTCTGAGTTTCAACGTCGGAATTAAAAATATTTTCGGACGTTTTTACAGCGAACAATTCGTCTTTGCACCCGCACGCGGACGCTCATTTGTCATCGGAACTACCTTGAGTTTTAACTAAATTATGATTATGCTGTTGAAAAATAATTTAAGGAGTCTAAGCATAATGAATACGGGAACAGATGCAAAAGTTGAAAATCTTAAAGAGCGTTATATAAATTTTATGGCGGAAAATCCGACAGTTCGCAGCCGTGATGCCGCTGAAAAGTTAGGTGTCAGCGAAGCCGAGTTGCTTGCTACAAGAGTTGGGAACAATGTGGTTAGATTAAATAATAATTTCAAGGAATTATTACACGATCTGCATACGCTCGGATATGTAATGGCTTTGACTCGAAATGACGAAATCGTTCATGAGAGAAAAGGTGTTTATGAAAATGCAAACACCGATTTGCCACATAATATGGCATTGTTTGTAAATCCCGATATTGATTTGCGGATATTTTTAAACAGTTGGCATTTCGGCTTTGCTGCAACGGTTGAAAATCCGAGAGGAATGCTTCGCAGTCTTCAGATATTCGATAAGGACGGAACTGCTGTTCACAAAATTTATTTGACAGATAAAAGCGATTCGGGTGCATATGATAAATTGATTGAACAATATAAATCCGATAATCAGGAACAAACCTTAAAAGTTGAGTTAAAACCTGAAGCAATAGCTGACAAACCCGATTCGGATATTGATGTTGAAGGTTTCAGAAAGGCTTGGGCTGAATTGAAAGATACGCACGATTTTTTCTCCTTGCTGAAAGATTTCGGAGTCGGCAGAAAACAGGCTTTGCGTCTGGCGGAAGATAAATTTGCAAAAGAAGTTCCCGCCGAAAATTTTAAGTTTATATTAGAAAATGCAAGAGATAGAAATTTGCCAATAATGGTTTTTGTTGGAAATGACGGAATTATCCAAATTCACACGGGCGAAGTTGAAAATGTTTTGGAAGCACGCGGCTGGTTTAATGTGATGGATGAAAAATTTAATTTACATATAGATCAAGAAAAAGTCGGTTCGGCATTTATAGTGCGTAAACCGACGACAGATGGAATTGTTACAAGTCTGGAATTGTTTAATAAATCGGATCAGGATATTGCACTGATTTTTGGAAAGAGAAAACCCGGAATTCCTGAAAGAGAAGATTGGCGGAATTTAATTACCGATTTGGAAGAAAGTCTATAAAAGAAAAAACCCTGCAATTTGCAGGGTTTTTCTTTCTGTCGTAAATTATTAAATTTCAATTTAATAATAAACGTGTTCTGCTTTATTACTTCTGAAGTGTTCTTCGAAATACTTAGCATCTTCATCATTTTTCGGGTTAAAGCCGACAACCATTCCGCCGTCTTTAATTCCTTCTTCATAAAGTTTTGCTCTTTCTTCAGGAATACCCGAACCTATCAAAGCACCAACCAATCCACCCGTCAAACCACCTGCACCAGCACCAGCTAATGCTGCGGCTAAAGGACCGGCAACTACAAGTCCGACACCCGGAAGAATAAGATTCGAGCCGATTGCTGCAATACCGCCGATAATCGCACCGAGCGTTCCGCCGACTGCTGAACCGACACCAGTTCCTTCAAGAGCCTTAGAACCTAATTCTGTATCATCAGTATCAGCAAACCATGAATCTCTGGTTTCATCAGTTGATAAAATGTTTATATCATCATCTGTATATCCGCGGTCTCTTAATGTTGAATATGTGCGATCAGCACTGTCTTTATCACGGAACAAACCTGAAAGCATACGGTTTTCTCTTTGTCTTTGAGCTCCGCCTGCAGCTTGATTTTCGCCTTCTCTTTCAAGACTTTCATTTCCTGTAACTGAACCGAAAGCATTTTTTGCTCCTCCTTCAACTCTGTCCCCGACTGCACCTAATTCATCGCTAACTGTATTTTTATCTTTATTCATAATTCTCCCTCTGTCTTTTTTATTTCAGTAATAACTGATTTAATATTCAAGTAAGCAATTAGAATGCCATTAGGCTGATAACTATCTAAATGGTTATAAATAATAAGATTGCGGATATTTCTTATATTTTTGTTAAAAGGGGTTTGTCTTAAAACAAAACAGATATTTTTATTAATGTTCTAAAATAAAACGGATATTACAAAAATCTGAAAAAAAGCAATCAATTAAAATTGATCAACCCAAACTTTCTTTCTAAATTTATGCTCCGTCCAAAATTCTTTTATTAACTCAATTTTAGGTGCTTTATTATTATTTAAAACAATACTGATGACATCATATCTAAATTTGATACTGTTAAGTTTAAAAATTTTTCTGTAAACGCGGGCTGTCCGCGTAATTTGTCTTTGTTTGCGTAGATCAACTGCTGAAAGCGGTGAGGCGAATTCATCAGAACTTCTTGTCTTTACTTCAACGAAACAAAGTGTCTCATTTTTATCAAATGCAATTAAATCAATTTCGCCGGTAAACTGGACACCTTTTCTGGTTCTTCCAATTGGAGCCTTAAAATTTGTTGCGACAAGTCTGAATCCTTGTTTATTTAGGAATTCAGCGGCTATAGTTTCACCAAATTCGCCGATCTTACTTGTGATTGTTTGCTCTTTTTCTGTATCCTTTAATGAAATACCGATAATTTCTGACATAGAAAAAGATTAACATATTATGAGATTACAAAATAAATTTTTACTCGCATTTATAATTGTTTTAACAATGAATTTGACTACTGTTTGCCAAACAATCACCCAAAAAACACTAACAAGTTCAAACAAAAATTTGCCTAAAATCGAACATTTTGAAAAGTCTGAAAAATACAGAATTTTGCCGACAGATTTACCGAAACCGTTTGCAACCGAAAGCGTTAGTAAGAGTTCTAAAATCATTTCTCAACCTGAAAATGCAACATTAAAAATGCCGAAAGGATTCAAGATTGACGTTTATGCAGAAGGAGATTTTACATATCCGCGTTGGATGGCACTCGCACCGAATGGTGATATTTTTGTTGCAGATTCGAGAGCAAACAGCGTCATCGTTTTGCGGGATAAAAATAAAGATGGCAAAGCGGATGAGCGTTTTGTATTTTCCGATAAATTGAGTCAGCCATTCGGAATGGCTTTCTGGAAAGATTGGTTTTATGTAGCAAATACGGACTCCGTTGTCCGTTTCAAATACAAAAGCGGTCAAACCGAAGCAAACGGTGAATCTGAACAAATAATTAAGCTAACAAGAGGCGGCTACAATCAACATTGGACACGAAATATCAAATTTTCTCCCGACGGCAAAAAACTGTTTGTTTCAATCGGTTCGAGTGGAAATATTGATATAGAAAAAGATGACAGACGAGCAGCAATCAGCGTTTATAATCCTGATGGAAGCGGACACGAAGTTTATGCAAGCGGTTTGCGAAATCCGATTGGTTTAGATTTTAATCCGAAAACCGGCGAACTCTGGACTGCGGTTAATGAACGCGACGGACTTGGAAATAATCTCGTTCCAGATTATGTTACATCGGTTAAAAAAGGAGCATTTTATGGTTTCCCATTTTCCTACATCGGACAAAATCCAGAACCGCGTCTAAACGGTGCAAGAGCCGACCTAATTGAAAAAGCAATCGTCCCTGATATTCTCGTTACATCACATTCGGCAGCCCTCGGCATTGTGTTTAACGATGGAAAAATGTTTCCTAAAGAATATCGCGGAGATGCTTTCGTCGCATTTCACGGGTCTTGGAATCGAGAAAACCTGACGGGGTATAAAATTATACGGATTGATTTTAATGATAAAGGAAAACTTCAAAATCAAGGTTACGAAGATTTTATAACTGGCTGGTTACCAAATGAAAACAGCAGAGAAGTCTGGGGCAGACCGGTCGGACTTTTAATGCTGAATGATGGTTCGATGCTCATTGCTGATGACGGAGCTAAAAAAATCTGGCGTATTTATTATGAGAAAAAATAATTGATAATTATAAACGGAATGATATAATTTCCGTTTTCTTAATTAATGAAAATAATCTTAGAAATAATAGCAATTATCGTATTTGTAGGTTTGATTGGAATTCAATTTATCCGACCGAACAGAACAAATCCACCGATAAATGAAGCTGAAACTTTGGAAGCAACTACAGATGTTCCGGCAGATGTTAAAGTAATTTTAAATCGCTCTTGTAACGATTGTCATTCAAATAAGACGATTTATCCGTGGTATTCAAATATCGCTCCGATCTCTTGGAAACTTGTTGAACATATTGAAGAAGGTCGTGATGAAATGAATTTTTCAGAGTGGGGAACTTACAGCAAGGAACGAAAACAGCGAAAGTTAGAGCAAATCTGCGAAGAAGTAGAAACAAGAGAAATGCCGCATAATCAATATTTATGGCTTCATTGGGAGGCAAAACTCTCTGATGTGCAAATTAAAAATTTATGTAATTGGACAGAAACTGAAATCGGAAAACTCAAAAAAAAATAGATTTGGGAATTTTTTCAGATAGTAAAAAGAACTTACCAAATTTAGGAATTAAGGAAACGAGTTACGAGTGAGGTGACGGCTACCC
>JALZKH010000114.1 GCA_030859345.1 Acidobacteriota bacterium
ATTTAATTATCAAAATTTTGAATTTATTAAGATTATTTTCAATTTCTTGATAAAAAATTGCATCATCGGAGAATTTTATTTTCTATAAAGGCTCAGTAAAATTTATACCAATTTGACGAATCTCTGCTATCGAACTAAAATTACAAGTTTGCTAAAGCTAATAACGAATTGAGCTAATAAATTCAGCAGTAAGTAATAAAATGTCAGATGCGGCTCACGAAATATCGCTTCCCGAAAAACCGCTGGTCGTTATCGAACCGAGTAAAGGATGGATTCCGGTAAATTTTCGTGATCTGTGGCATTATCGGGATTTGCTTTATATCCTGACGATGCGGGATATAAAGGTGCGTTATAAACAAACCCTTCTCGGTGCGGCGTGGGCGATTATCCAGCCTCTTTTTACGATGTTGATCTTTACATTATTATTCGGGCGATTGGCGGGAATGCCTTCGGATGGAATTCCGTATCCGATCTTTGCTTTTGCGGGGCTTTTGCCGTGGACGTTTTTTGCAAATGCCGTAACAAACAGCGGGAATTCGCTGGTCGGAAATTCAAATTTGATTACAAAAGTTTATTTTCCGCGAATGATTATTCCGATGGCATCGGTTGGTTCGGGTTTAGTTGATTTTGCGATTGCCTTCGGTTTGCTGGTTGTTTTAATGGTTTATTATAGTGTTGGTTTATCAATTTCTATTTTAATGCTTCCCGTATTAATAATATTAACGAGTCTTTTAGCGATGGGAATCGGAATGTGGATGTCGGCATTAAACGTGAAATACCGCGATATTCGCCACGCTTTACCATTTTTGATTCAACTCGGTTTGTTTGTTTCACCGATTATCTATCCGCTGACCTTTGTGCCGGAAAAGTGGCGTTGGTTATTGGTATTTAATCCGCTGACGGGAATTATCGAAGGCTACCGCTCGGCAATTTTCGGTAAATCATTTGATTGGTTTGCCCTCGGTATTTCAGTTCTCATAACTTTTGCAGTTCTATTTTATGCGGCATATATGTTTAAAAGAATGGAAAAAACTTTTGCGGACATTATTTAGTATTGGCAGGAAGAAAAATCAATTTGTTTAGAAAAGGAATTGGATTTTGATGAAAACAGTTATACTCTGTGGCGGTAAAGGAACGCGTTTGCGAGGATATGGACAAGATATTCCAAAAGCCCTTCTGGAAATTGGCGATAATCCGATAATTTGGCACATTCTGCAATTATATTCAGGTTTCGGAATCAATGATTTTGTATTATGTTTAGGCTTTCTTGGAGATAAAATTAAAAAATTCTTTATTGAACAGCGAATGCTGAATGAAGACCTGACGCTTAACTTAAAAGAAAATAAATATAATTTTTTAACTTCAAATAATTTAGAGAACTGGAAAATTACTTTTGCCGACACCGGTTTAGAAACAAATACGGGCGGAAGAATAAAAAAAATCAAAAAATATCTTGATGGAGATGATGTTTTTTGTGCCACTTACGGCGACGGATTGGCAAATGTAGATATAAAAAAACTGATCGAGTTTCATAAATCTCACGGCAAGATCGCCACTTTAACCTCAGTTATTCCCGAATCCAATTTTGGTCTGATAAAATTTAATAAAGACAATATAATTACGGAGTTTCAGGAAAAACCGAAATTAGAGCAGTGGATAAACGGTGGATTTTTTGTATTTAATAAAGAAATTTTTGACTATTTGGGGAATAATTCCGTTTTGGAAAAAGAGCCTTTTGAAAAATTAGCCAAAGATCGCCAGTTGGTTGCTTTTAAACATACCGGTTTTTGGAAATGTATGGACACCTACAAGGACAATATAGAATTTAATAAATTATGGGATGAAGAAAATGTCCGTTGGAGATTTTAATAAAAAATGTTTTGGAAGAATAGAAATGTGTTTGTAACGGGGGCAACCGGATTTATCGGTGCAAATCTTGTAAAAAAACTGGTCGAACTCGGTGCAAATGTTGTTTGTCTGCAAAGAGATGTGGTCAAACTAAATTCTCTTGACGTTCTTGGTCTGCAAAAAAAAGTTACGATAATAAATGGTTCGGTGGAAAATCTGGATTTGATGTCGCGTATCTTAAACGAATACGAAATTAACGCCGTATTTCATTTAGCTGCTCAAGCTCTGGTCGGCGTAGCAAACCGCTCACCGCTTTCAACTTTTGAATCGAATATTCGCGGAACATATATATTGCTTGAAGCCTGCCGTCAAAATAGTATTGTTGAGCGAATTGTCGTCGCGTCAAGCGATAAAGCCTACGGAATCCATACCGAACTTCCATACGAAGAAGATTTCTCGCTCAATGGATTATATCCTTATGACGTTTCTAAAACTTGTACTGATTTGCTGGCACAATCTTTTGCCAGTTCGTATGATGTTCCGGTTTCAATTATTCGTTCGGCAAATGTCTATGGAGAATGTGATTTGAATCTTTCAAGGATTATTCCCGGGACAATTATCTCGATCTTAAAAAATGAAAATCCGATAATAAGATCGGACGGAACACCGATTCGTGAATTTATTTACACAGAAGATATTGTCAACGGATATTTACTTTTAGCCGAGCAAATTGACAAATCAAAAGGTGAAGCCTTTAATTTCGGAACTGATAATCCAACTCAAATGCTTGATCTGGTGAACTTAATTTTAAGATTAATGAAAAAAGAAAATGAATTAGAGCCTGATATTTTATTGAAAAATAAAATAAAAAATGAAATTGATGCTCAGTATTTATCATCAAAAAAAGTAAAAGAATACTTTAATTGGTCGCCTGAGATTCCATTGGAAAATGGCTTGGAAAAAACAATCGATTGGTATAGCTCAAATGAGCAATTATTCGTATAAAAATTTATACAGAGATTATAATTTAAGTAACGACGGATTCGGGGCGAGCTAATAATATCGGTATTTCAAACTCAAAAGCTAATTACGTATTATTAATTGAATCGGATAAATTTTGTAAAATTAAGGTGAAAAGATTATGAACCATAATAGATATTTTGCCCACGAAACTGCCGTAATTGACAAAGATACGATTCTGCAACTTCGTCTGCATCAGAGGGTTATCGCTTTAAAAGAAAAAGTGAAGACATCGGACAAGGATAAAAAGTTTGATATTGAAATAAAATACATCACTTCACGCGGAAATTGGTATCATTACAGTTGGAAAGGAGATATTAATAAATCAGGAGGAATTGCAACCAATAAAATATGAAAGTTTTAGTTACCGGGGCAGATGGCTTTATCGGTTCACATTTAACCGAAATGCTGCTTGCCGAAAATCATAATGTCAGAGCGTTATCTTATTATAATTCCTTTAATTTTTGGGGCTGGCTCGAAGATATAAAGGATGAAAATCTCGAAGTTGTTTCGGGCGACATACGCGATCCGCATTTTTGCAGATTGCTGGCGGAAGATGTAGATATAATATTTCATTTGGCGGCTTTGATTGCGATTCCTTATTCTTATTCCGCACCCGATAGTTATGTTGATACGAATGTCAAAGGAACGCTTAATATTTGTCAGGCGGCGAAGGAAAATAGTGTCAAAAAAATAATCGTTACCTCGACTTCGGAAGTTTACGGAACGGCTCAATATGTTCCGATTGACGAGGAACATCCAAAACAGCCGCAGTCACCTTATTCCGCCTCAAAGATCGGTGCGGATATGATGGCTTTGAGTTTTTTTAATGCCTTTAATCTTCCCGTAATTATTGCCAGACCTTTTAATACCTACGGTCCGCGGCAATCGGCACGGGCGATCATTCCGACAATTATTTCACAGATAGCCAACGGAAAAAAAGAAATAAAACTGGGCGATCTGAGACCAACACGGGATTTTAATTATGTCAAAGACACCTGCAAGGGTTTTCTGGAATTGGCGAGATGCGATGAAGCCATTGGAAAGGAAATAAATATCTCCAGCAATTTTGAAATCTCGATGCGGGAAACGCTTGAATTGATCGCCGAATTGATGAATGCGGATGTGAAATTTGTTGAAGATGAGCAAAGGCTTCGTCCGAAAAAGTCCGAAGTTTTCCGCCTCTGGGGAGATAATTCAAAAATTAAAGAACTTACCGATTATAAAAATTCTTATACTTTGAAAGAAGGTTTGCAGGAAACGATTGATTGGTTCACGAATCCCGCAAATTTGAGCAAATATAAAGCCGACAGATACAACATTTAACGTATGGAATATTCGATACCTTTATTTAAACTGAATTTTGATGAAGCCGAAGAACAGGCGGTTCTGGAGACGATCAGGTCGAAATGGATCTCCATCGGACCGAAGTGTGAAAATTTTGAAACGCTTTTTTCCGAAATGCTGTCGGTCAAACACGCCGTTTCCCTCAGCAACTGCACGGATGCTTTGCATCTTGCATTAAGGGTTTTGGATGTCGGCGAAGGCGATGAAGTTATCTGCCCGTCGCTGACCTTTGCCGCGTCGGTCAATTCAATCAAGTATGTGCAGGCGACTCCGGTTTTCTGTGATGTCAAAAGTGCCGAACATATAAATATTGACGCGGACAAAATTAAAAAACTCATAACACCGAAAACAAAAGCGATTATTGCCGTTCATATGGCGGGATTTGCCTGCGAAATGGATGAAATCAAGGCTTTGGCAAAGGAGCATAATTTAAAAATAATCGAAGATGCCTGCCACGGTCCGCTTTCGGAATACAAAGGAAAAAAACTCGGAACAATCGGCGACATCGGATGTTTCAGCTTTTTCTCGAACAAAAATATCTCAACCGGCGAAGGCGGAATGCTGGTTACAAATGACGGCGAATTGGAGAAAAAAGTCCGATTGCTTCGTTCACACGGAATGACCACGATGTCATATCAAAGGGCGAAAGGACACGCAACTTCTTATGATGTCGTCGAGTTGGGCTATAATTTCAGAATGGACGACATACGGGCTTCAATCGGAATCGAACAGTTAAAAAAACTTCCCGCCGATTTGAGAAAAAGACAGAGTGTGCGAAGCAAATATTTGGAATGTTTATCGGAAATTCCCGATATTGATATTCCTTTTATAGACAACGAAGAATTTGTTTCAAATTATATTATGCCGATTGTTCTTAAAGATTCCAACGTCGAAAAAAGAGATGCGGTTAGAGAAAAACTGCATCTTGCCGGAATTCAGACGAGTGTGCATTATCCGGCAATTCATCGGTTTTCAATTTACAAAGAATATAATGCCGAATTGCCTTTGACCGAATATATTTCCGATAATGAAATAACTCTGCCGATGTATGCTTCTTTAACTTCGGACGAAGTTGAATATATCTGCTCGACTCTGGCTTCGATTTTAGATGAAGAAAAATAAAGAAAAATCAATTCTGGTGTTCGGCGGCGGCGAACTTCAGTTGTCCGTGATTGAAGAATGCAAAAAGCTCAATATTTTTACCGTAGTCATTGATCCGAATCCGTCTGCCTCAGGAAAAGAATTTGCCGATGCGTTTGAAGTTGTCGGCGGCGATGATTTTGCGGGAACTTGTGCGGGTGTTGAAAAATATTCGATTGACGGAATTATTACAGCGGCAACGGATAAGCCTCTGATAATGATGGCGAAGGTGGCGGAAAAATACGGCTTTTCGTTTTTTTCGGAAAAGACGGCGGTGATTTCCACCGATAAATATTTGATGAAACGGGTTTTTCTGGAAAATAATATTCCGTGTGCGAAGGGAAGTTTGATAAACAAGATTGAAGATTCGCTAAAATATCCTTTAATTTTGAAACCGAGAGATAATTCGGGCAGTCGCGGGATAGTTTTTTGTCGGACGAAAGAAGAAGCGGAAGAAGGTTTGAATGAGGCACTTGCGTTTTCTAAAAAAGAAACGATTTTGGCGGAAGAATTTATCGGCGGAAAAGAATACAGCGTTGAAGCACTTCATTTTGATAATCAAACAAATGTTTTGCAGATCACCGAAAAAATCACGACACCGCATCCGTATAATGTCGAACTCGGTCATATTCAACCTGCTGCAATAAGTATTGAAGATGAAAGAAAAATCAATCAATTAATAAACCAAATAGCGGAAGCGATGAATTTTCAAAATTGTGCTTCGCATACGGAATTGAAGATAAATGATGACGGCATTTTTGTAATCGAAACCAGCCCGCGTTTGGGCGGAGATTTTATAACTTCCAGATTAACGCCGCTTTCAACCGGAATAAATATGGAAAGCGAGTTGATAAAGATCGCACTCGGCGAAATTCCCGAACTGCCTGAAAAAGAAAAAAATGCCGCCGCTATATTTTATTTTGATTTTTTTGAAAAAAAACAGATAACGAAGGATTTATCCTTTTTAGAAAATATAAAAAACAAAAAAGATGTCGTGAAATTTTCGTTTAATTTGAAACGCGGAATGGAAATTCCGAAGATCAAAAACAGTTTAGATCGTTACGGATTTATAATTGTGGCTGCGAATAATAGAGAAAGTTTGATAGAATCGGCTGAAAAATATATTGACGAAATAGAAAATGGTATTTAAGCAAAGGACGTAATTATGCTCACTGGAGAAAATATAAGATTAAGACCGCTACAATTTGGAGATGAAAATCTTTTTTTTAAGTGGCGGAATGATTTGGATTACATACGCTTAACAAAAAGTGTTCGTCTGCCGAAACATCAGGGAAACGAAAAAGATTGGCTTGAATCCGTAATGAAAGATAAGTCCAATCGAAGCATTACATTTATTATTGAAACCGTTTCAGACTCCGAATCAATCGGATTTGTTCAGTTAAATTCGATGGACTGGATTTCGAGAAATTGTATGTTCGGAATTGCTATTACCGAGAAAAATCAGCAAGGAAAAGGCTTCGGAAAAGAAGTTATGCGGCTGCTTTTCAAGTATGTGTTTGATAATCTGAATCTTTTGAAAATAGGTTTGGAAGTTACGGCGTTTAACGAAAACTCGATTTATCTTTATGAAAAAATAGGTTTTGAAAAGGAAGGCGAATTGAAAAAGCAGTATTTCTGGGATGGAGAATATCACGACGTATATATTTACGGTTTATTTAAGGAAAATTTTGTAACTGATGAAAGCAAATAATTTAATACCACCCGACACGACGATTTTAGCGGCGTTAAAAATAATGGATGCGATAAGTCAAAAATTACTGATCGTTACGGAAGGTGAAAAGTTCATCGGCGTTCTGAGCATCGGCGATATTCAGCGGGCGATCATCGATCAGAAAAATTTAGAATCACCCGTTGCGGAAATTCTGCGTTCGGTCATAACGGTTGCAAACGTCAATGATTCAAAGGAAAGCATCCGCGAGAAAATGATCGAACTACGAACCGAATCAATGCCCGTGATTGACGATGAAGGTTTCTTAAAAGATGTTATTTTTTGGGAAGATATTGTTAAAGATCAAACAAGTCAGAAAAAAACTCAGATTTCTGCACCTGTGATTATAATGGCGGGTGGAATGGGAACGAGGCTCAAACCTTTGACCAATGTTCTGCCGAAAGCTCTGATACCGATTGGAGATAAAACGATACTTGAAGAAATAATGGATAGCTTTATTGAATACGGCTGTGATGATTTTTTTATTTCGTTAAATTATAAAGCTGAAATAATTGAATATTATCTGGAAAATCAGCTTTCCGAAGATTATAAATTTTCCTGTTTTAAGGAAACCACGCCACTCGGAACTGCCGGAAGCCTGCATCTTTTGAAAGGACGAATCAAAGATACGTTTTTCGTTACGAATTGCGACATAATAGTTGATCAGGATTATGCGGAAATTATGGCGTATCACAAGGAAAATGAAAATGAATTAACGGTTGTCGCCGCCCTAAAACACATCGCTCTGCCTTACGGAACAATCGAAACGGGAAAAAACGGCTTATTGAGAAAACTTACCGAAAAACCCGAAATGACTTTCTTGATAAATTCGGGACTTTATATTTTAGAGCCGCATTTGATTAAAGAAATTCCGAAAAATACTTTTTATCACATTACGGATTTGATCGAAACATTAAAAGAAAACAAACGAAAGGTGGGTGTTTTTCCCGTCAGTGAAAAAAGTTGGAAGGACATCGGAGAATGGAAAGAGTATTTTAAGTTTATCAATTTTTAAGTTTTTATGAGAGTAGTCATCTTAACTCCGATTCCGTTTTGGCATCCCGGCACGGGAGAATTGATCGAACTATTAAAAGCCAACGGCATAAATGTTTGGGCTTTTGATATTTTTAACGCGAGAGTTATTGACGACAAAGGAATTCTGCACGATTATAAACCCACTTACCTGAAAGGTCTGTTTGGAAAAGTTTATTTGAAACTATTCAGAAAAAGCATTATCTCCAAACAAATCAGAGATAACGATATTATAGATATACACTTTGTCGAATCTGCTTACGGCAGATATATTAACACCTTAAAAAGTAAAAAAACCAAACTGATAACTACGCTTTTCGGGTCGGATTTGTTTAGAACAAACAACTCACAGAAAAAACTGCAAACACCTCTTTTTGAAAAAGCCGATGCCGTTGTTTTATCGGAAAATATGATTCCTTATTTTGAAGAACATTTTCCCGGTTACGAGAGTAAATATGTTCTTAATCAATACGGTTCATCGCGGCTCGATTTGATAGATAAAAAAACATCAAAATTTAACAGAAATGAAATCAGAGAAAAATATGGAATTACTAAAGATAAAATAGTAATTTCCTGCGGATACAATGCAAAAAAAGAGCAGCAACATTTAAAGATACTTGATGAAATCAATAAATTTTCGGAAGTTGACAAGAAACATTTATTTCTTATATTTTTATTAACTTATGGAATAGATGAATCGGGTGGTGAATATGTAAATTTGATAAAAAAGAAATTTCAAGAATCAGGTATGCCTAATCTTTGTATGGAAAATAGATTAACCGACGAAGAGATTGCAGAAGTTCGAATTATCTCCGATATTACAATCAATATGCAAACCACCGATGCTTTAGCCAGTTCGATAAAAGAAGCAATGGTCGCCGGAGATATAATGCTCATCGGAGAATGGCTGCCTTACGAAATTTATAAAAATCTGGGAGTATTTTATCTAACCACGTCATTTGAAACCCTCTATGAAAAATTAAAATACATTTTGAATAACTTCGATGAATTACGTGATAAGTCCGAAGCAAACAGAGAAAAAATCTTGAATTTTGCTTCGTGGAAAATATTGATAAATGACTGGATAAAACTTTATAAAGAGGTTTGAAATAAAATATGGCTGCCAACGAAAAATTACACTTAGGAGTCGGAAATATCTCCCATGAGGTTAAGCTCGGAAGTTATTATCAGGATTTTACTCCGGCTATTTATCACTTTGAACACAATTCATTTGGGGAAATTGATGAAGACGGAATTCCTTATTTATATAGTCCCGAAGGCAGAACTTATACCAATTCAATTTGAAGAGTGCGTATTTGATATGTAGGGATGAGATAGTATCAAAAGTTGTGGAAATGGAAATTTAATAGAAATAGCGTATTCTTGTTTTTGATCTAAAAAACATTACAGGCTTTTAAGCCTAATAAGGAGAATACGCTATGAGTAAAGTTTATAACGAAACACAGATTTTTAACAATTCGGATTTGGTGGAAAACGCTGGTGGATCAGGGTTTTCATTGGAAGATTATATCAGGAGTGCGGCTCAAAGGATGATACAGGCGGCGTTGGAATTGGAGATCGAGGAGTTTTTGCAGCGGGCGAGATATGACAAGAGTTCGGCAACAGAGGAGTTTCGGGGTTATCGGAACGGACATCATCAGGAGCGGGTGGTGGCGACAGCCGTTGGCGGATTGCAGGTCAAAGTTCCGCGGGTTTCCGATAATGCGGAGAAGTTTCAATCACAACTTGTCAAGCCTTACAAACGAAGGTCGGAAGGCTTGAATAATCTGTTTCCGCGGCTGTTTATCGAAGGCTTGGCGACGAGAGATTTCGAGCCTTCGTTGCGGTTTTTGGTCGGCGAGCAAGCACCGCTTTCACCGAGTTCGATTTCGCGGCTTAATAAGGGCTTCAAAGCCGATTATGAGAATTGGCAGAAACAGGATTTGAGTCAGCGGAAGATATATTATGTCTATGCCGACGGAGTCTATCTGGCGGCGGGGATTGCCGAGGAGAAGGCGTGTTTGCTGGTGATGATCGGAGTTGACGAGTTGGGTGAGAAGCATATTTTGGGTTTACAGCAAGGCTATCGGGAGTCGAAGGAGAGTTGGAAGGAATTGCTTGAGGACTTGAAAGCAAGAGGATTAAATGAACCGGCGTTGGCGATTGCCGATGGCGGATTGGGATTCTGGGCGGCATTGCCGGAAGTCTGGGGACAGACGCAGCAACAACTTTGTTGGCTGCACAAAACCCGCAACATTCTGGACAAACTGCCGAAAGCCGAGCGGAAGCAAGCAACTGAAAGATTGCGGGCGGTCTATCTGTCGGAGAGCAAAGAAGATGCAGAAAGGTTGGCAAGGAATCTGCTAAATGATTGAAAACAAGCGGGTTATGAGCGAGCGGCGGATTGTTTGAGAAACGCTCTCGACGAATTGTTGACGTTCTTCGAGTTTCCAAGCGAACACGCCAGACACTTGCGGACAACAAACCCAATCGAATCGGTGTTTGCGACGATCCGCTTGCGGACGAAGGCGGCAAAGAGATTTCGGACGGCGAGATCGGGCTTGCATCTGGTGTTCAAGTTGATGGAACGGGCAAAAGCGGGATGGCGAATAATCGGGCATCCCGAAAAACTGAAGGAGGTCAAACTACCGATTTAACATTGAAAACAAGGACGACAAAAACGGGAGTGCGAAAAATCATTTCCACAACTTTTGACACGAACTCGTTCTCATAATGTTAATTTTACTGGATATTTTAACATCATTTTCCACCTTAACTACCTGTCCAGTTTTTGGGGTTCATTATATATAGCTGGTTTAAGTATATGCACGAATTCGGGGTTTTTCCAGTTGTAGTTACTCGTCAGTGGAGCAACAAGTATGGTAATCATTTAGTATGGTAATCATTTAGACTACCTCTTTAGCTTAATATATCAAAATTTAGTTAATGCTTTGTTAGCTTTATTGGACAGAATAGAGCAGAATTATGGTAAGAAACAACGCTTTTGAAAATGTAACTTTATTATTTTCTATAATTTTTATAGTATGATTTTGAGTACTTTCTCATTAAATAACTTAAAGGAAACAGCGTCAATATATAGTTAGATGATTACCAAATGACAGATACACTTTTGACTAAACCGAGTAAGTTTCATATCAATCGGAGTTCGAAAAATTGGTTGATATATGAAAATTGCGACAAGATGTTGCTAAGGTATTCAAATGTTTACAGAGGAGTCTTATATGACTTTGGCTGCGGTGATGCTCCTTATAAAGAATTTTTCTTGCAGTTTGCCGATCAATATATAGGCGTAGATTGGGGAGAAGAAGGTTATTATGCTGCAAATGAATCTATTGCCGCGGATTTAAACAAACCCATCCCAATAGAATCGGAAGTGGCTGACACCATTGTTTCATTATCTGTTATGGAGCATTTATATGAACCGGAAAATATGCTCAACGAGGCTTTTCGAATACTAAAGCCGAACGGGACTATTGTTATGCAAGTGCCTTGGCAATGGTGGATTCACGATGCACCGCACGACTATTTTCGTTATAGCCCGTTTGGATTGAAACATATGTTCGAAAAAGCGGGATTTCAGGATATTACAGTTGAACCGCAAAATGGATTCTTTAGTATGTGGGTTTTGAAATTCAATTATTTTACCTCACGCTTTATTTTTGGACATAAATTGTTTAGATGGCTGGTAACCGCTTGTCTGTCGCCTATTTGGTATTTGGGGCAATTAATTGCACCAAGTTTAGACAAATTAGATAGAGATTGGATGTTGGAAACAAGCGGATATTTTGTTACCGGGAGAAAGCCATAGAGGTTGCAATTTCTTTGTTGGGTTTTATGAATTTCATTAGTGAGGTGGTTTAATAAAAGATACACGAAAATCTCTTATAATCAGAGATATGGGAAAAAGAAAATACGATGACGAATTTAAGCGTAATGTCATTACAAAAGTTCTTAACGGACAAAGTGTCGCTAGTGTTTCCAGAGAGATCGGGGTCAATGAAGGTTTGATCCATAAGTGGAAACGAGCGGCTTTGGATAATGGTGACGGGATCAATTCGGTAGCCGAATTAGCTGAGCAACAGGCGTTGAAAAAGCGGATTTGGGAACTTGAAGAGGAGAATGCGATTCTAAAAAAGGCGGCTCTTATCTTCGGCAAAGGCGGGTAAAACGCTATCGGTTCATTGAAAAAGAGAAGGCGAATCATTCAGTCAGAGTGCTGTGCCGGGTAATGAAAGTCAGTCCTACGGCGTATTATGCCTATGCCCGTGGAGCGAGTTACGGGGAAACATCCAAGCAGAGAACTTACCGGGAACAGGTTAGGGAATGTTTTTATGATAATCGCCGTCGTTATGGCTCGCGGAGAATCGCCAAGCATTTAGGAATCGGACGTTTCAGAGTGCGAACGGCAATGCGACGGGAGAACTTGAGAGCAATTGCTCCGAAGCGTTTCAAGCCACAGACGACCGATTCAAACCACGCTGCCCGGATCAGTCCGAATCTGCTGCAAGACGAAATGAACGCACCATCCAATAAAGGTGAAGTGATCGTCGGCGACATTACATATTTGCCTCTGAAGGGCGGCAAGTTCTGCTATCTGGCGTGTTTTCAAGATAAAATTACCCGAAGAATAGTCGGTTGGCAGGTATCACAACGGATGACGGCACAGCTCGTTATTGATGCCTTGAATCAGGCACGAAAACGCCGTTTGATCAAGCGAAACGCAATTATTCACACGGATCGCGGAAGCCAATATGCAGCGGTTGAATACCGGCGATTGCTCTATATCAACGGCTTTCGCCAATCAATGAGTCGAAAGGGTAATTGCTATGACAACGCTCAAGCGGAAAGTTTCTTCTCCAGATTCAAGGCAGAGTTATTAGAAAACGGCATCTTTGAAACGGTCGAGGATGCAAAATCGGAGGTCTTCAGCTACATCGAAGGCTATTACAATCGAATCAGACTACATTCGGGGATCGGCTACCGAAGTCCTGTGGAGTATGAAAACCATTTAGAAAATAAAATGAGGAGAAGCAAAGAGAGTTTTGTGTGCGGATAAACTTGACCACCTCATAGAGTTCTTACTAAAATATAAGTATTAAACTAAATAGTATAAATTTTTTTACTTGTAATAATTGAGTGTTGAAATATCTTAATAAAAAAATTGCTGTTATAGGTGCCAGTTATCTACAACTTCCATTGGTTGAAAGAGCAATGAGTTTGGATATAGAAACACATTGTTTTGCCTTTGAAGAAGGTGCGATATGTCGTAACTTTTGCACAAAATTCTATCCTGTTTCCATCCTTGAAAAAGAAGAGATATTGGATTATTGCAAAACAATAGGTATTAATGGAGTTTTAACAATTGCATCAGATTTAGCTGTGCCGACTGTAAATTTTATTGCTGAAACTTTGAGACTATCCGGCAATTCAACCTCCTCCTCATTAATTTGCACCAACAAATATCTTATGAAAGAAACTCTTGCAAAGGAGGGCTTTAATGTAGCAAAATTTTATTCCGTCAGTTCTATAAATGATCTTAGAAAACTCGATTCTTTATGTTACCCGTTAATTGTTAAACCAGTTGATAGGTCGGGAAGCATTGGAGTAAACAAAGTGGATTCCGATATGGAACTGGAAACGGCATTTAAAACAGCACTTAATTATTCTATAAAAAAAGAGGTGGTCATTGAAGAATTTATTGAAGGTTATGAAATAAGTGTTGAAGCTATATCTATGAATAAATCGCATTTTGTTTTAGCATTTACTGACAAGGTAACTTCGGGATCTCCGTATTTTGTAGAATTGGAACATCATCAACCAAGTAGAATTGATGGAAGATTAAAAATGGAGATTTTAAAGCTAATACCTAGAGCTCTTTCCAGTTTGAAAATATATACGGGAGCTTCACATTCCGAATTTATAATAACTAAGGATGCCAAGATTTATATAAATGAGATTGGAGCTAGAATGGGGGGAGATTTTATCGGCTCACATTTAGTGGAACTTTCAACCGGGTATAATTATTTAGACGGTGTTATAGATAGTGCTTTAGGAATCAATAATAAACCTGTGATTACTGAAAATATGCACTCAGGAGTTATTTTTACTACTTCTGAAAACAATGACCGGATGTCGGAAATTAGTCCTGACGATCCATTTGTTGTAGAGTATAAACCAACTACGAAAATTAAGAAGAAATTCACGAAAAGCGGGGACAGAAACGGATATTTCATTTATCAGTCGGATAAAAAAATTGAGTTTGATAAAATATGAAGCAAGTAGCAATAATCGGAGCGGGAGAATTCGGCAAACAGGTATTAGATATTGCTCTATTACAAAATAAATATGCTCCTGTCGGCTTCATAGATGATTTTAATGAACGAAAGACATTCCAGGGTTTGGATATACTGGGAAAGATTGATGATGTCGAGACTCTGTATAAACGTAATAAGTTTGACTGTCTTTTTGTAGCAATCGGGTATAAACACCTGAGCCTTAAACAAGAATTATTAAAGCAGTTTGCTCATATTCCATTTGCAACCATTATTCATCCCACCTCTGTCATAGAACAGAGTGCGGAAATCGCTCAGGGTGTTTTAACCTATGCTTTTGCATATATCGGTTTTGGATCAAAAGTATGTAAAGGCTCGGTGATAAATGTTTATAGTTACCTTCCACACGATAATTTAGTAAAGGAATGTACGTTTTTATCCTGCGGTGTGAATATGGGAGGAAAAGTTACAATCGGTGAAAGGTCATTTATTGGAGTAGGTTCTACGATTTCCGACAATTTGACTATCTGTGATGATACCTTAATTGGAGCAGGCACGGTTGTTATTAAAGATATAGAGGAGTCTGGAACTTACGTAGGCTGTCCGGCACGAAAGATAAATTAAGATGATAGATTTCAACAAGCCATTCCTTTCCGGGAATGAAGAAAAATATATCTCTGATGCTGTCAGAAACGGAAAGATTTCGGGAAATGGTAAATATACAAAGCTTTGCCAATCTTTCTTCGAATCAAATTACAAAATTACAAAGGCATTAATGACTACATCATGTACTGATGCTTTGGAAATGTCAGCTTTGCTGTGCAGATTGGATGAAGGCGACGAGGTGATTGTTCCGTCTTATACTTTTGTATCTTCGGCTTTAGCTTTTGTAAGAGAAAGAGCAAAAATAATTTTTGCTGATAGTCTTCCAAATCATCCGAATATAGATACTTCTCAAATCGAGTCCTTAATTACACCGAAAACAAAAGCAATCGTAGTAGTACATTACGCCGGAGTTGCGTGCGATATGGATGAGGTTATGGCTCTGGCAAAGAAGTATGATTTATTTGTGATTGAAGATGCTGCTCAAGCCATTGAAAGTAAATATAATAATAAATATTTAGGAACAATTGGGGATTTCGGCACTTTTTCTTTCCACGAAACTAAAAACATTCAGTGTGGAGAAGGTGGATTATTAGCTGTCAATTCGATTAAATACGCTGAAAGAGCTGAAATACTCTGGGAAAAAGGTACTAATAGAGCAGAATTTTTTAGAGGTGAGGTGAATAAGTATGGATGGGTAGATGTCGGCTCATCTTTTCTCCCTTCTGAAATAGTTTCGGCTTATCTGTATTCTCAAATTGAACATATTAAAAGTATTCAAGCTAAAAGACTTGAGATTTGGTACCGATATTTTAAGAATTTATCCGGCTTAGCTGATAAAGGATATTTTAATTTGCCGATTATTCCTGAATTTGCAACAAATAACGCACATATGTTTTATGTAGTGTTAGTAGATATAAATCAGCGAACAAGATTAATAAATTCATTACGTGATAAAAATATTCACGCCGTTTTTCATTATTTAGCTCTTCATAAAAGTGATTTTTATAAAGAGTTTTATGAAGGAAAGGAATTATCGAATGCGGATAGGTTTGAAAATTGTTTGCTCAGACTTCCTTTTTTTAATGATTTAAAACTAGATCAGGTCAATTATATCTGTGAGCAAATAAGATTATTTTTTAAGGATGAATCACTCAACTAAAATTTTACATATTTTTGACGATGCAATAATTACTAACTCAACTATAAATTTGTTTAGGAAGCTATCTAATTACGACCAGACGTTTGCTGTGATTACAGATGATGAAGAAAAATGGTCAAATAGCTTTATAAACGATAATTCTGTCAGGCTGCTTACAACATTACCCAGCCTAAATAAACAATTAAGCCAACTCATTAGTGATTTTGATGTAATCTTTCTTCAGGCATTGAGCTATGAGAAAGCGAAAGCCATTAACAACTCTAAATTTAACGAGAAAGTTTTTGTATGGGGGCTTTGGGGATACGAATTATATAACATTTTTGACTATTTTAATTCTCAAAATTATCAGGGAACAAATAAGACTCAGAAAGCAAATTCCAAAATAATGGATAAGATCAAAGATTTTTATACATACAATGTTGTGTATAGAAAGGCAGTAAAAAGAATTGACATTTGTTTATTTCTTATGAAAAAAGATTTTGAATTATTATCCAGTTCTTTGAGTCATAAAAGTTTATGGATGACCGCGTGTTATCAAACCGTAGAAAATATTTATAATGGACAGGTAAACTTTGCCGTAGAGGGAAACTCTATTTTGATTGGAAATTCAAGCACGCCGAGTAATAAACACGAAAAAATTTTTGAGTTGGTTCAAGCAGCCGGTATTGAAAACAGATCAATAATCGTCCCCTTAAGTTACGGCGACCTTGATTACCGGAAAAAAATTGTAGAAAAAGGAGAAAAACTTTTTAGAGAACAGTTTAAGCCGCTGCTTGAATTTATGACAATGTCTTCTTATCTAAAAGTACTCAGCAGTTGCTCTCACGTGATTATGGGACACAAAAGACAACAGGGATTTGGTAGTATAATAATGATGTTATTAGGTGGAGCGAAAGTTTTTCTCTCTTATGACAATCTCATATATCATTGGTTAAAGGAATTGGATATACTTATTTATAGTATCGAAGATGATCTTCAAAATGAAATAAATAACTCTTTAAGTTCTGAAGAAATAAATCATAACAAGAGAATTTTAACCAATTATCTATCGGAAGAATCTGTACTTATAAGACTTGAAGAAGTTCTAAAAAGAGCTATTGCCATTTCAAATTCTAAGTTAAAATGAATCAAGAAACATTATCAAGAAAAATATTAAGAGAACAAATTGATAAAGAAATTCTATTGTATTTTCAGAATCCTGATAAATACCCTCAAGATATTTATAATCAATTATTAACTCGTTGGAGCGATGACAGCGTTTACAACGAAAAACATCGTTTTGATCAATGAGATGGTCTAATAAAAGGTTCTTCCGCACTCTTGGTGCAAGCCTCTTGTAAATTGTTGTAAACAGTAGTTTTACAGACTTAGCGAAATTTATGCTTAAAGTTTGGTAAATTCTTTATATGTAGCAACTTATCGGAAAAAG
>JALZKH010000116.1 GCA_030859345.1 Acidobacteriota bacterium
CTTTTTCCGATAAGTTGCTACATATAAAGAATTTACCAAACTTTAAGCATAAATTTCGCTAAGTCTGTAAAACTACTGTTTACAACAATTTACAAGAGGCTTGCACCAAGAGTGCGGAAGAACCTAACTTAATTCAGCACGACTACTTAGTTAAAAATGTATCATTTGTAACCTCAGGTGGTTGTGATCTTAATGAATGTAAGCAACAAGCATATGATAGATATAACGAATGTAGACAAGATGATGCCATTACTGATAAATCAATTTGCTATAATAACAGAAGTCAGGAAATTCAAAATTGTTATAATAATTGTACAGTTCCCGTACTTAACGGATCATTAGATATTACGCCAAGATGGAAAGAACAACAAGAGAAATTGGCTTAAAGTCAATTTAATGTTTTACGCAAAAAGAACGCATTAATATTTTGAGCCTTCATAAAGTTTCAGCCCGCAATTTTGGCATTCATTCCAGGTTTTGGAATTGAACCAATTTCTTAATTTGAAAAAGTTATCTCTGCAACGAGGACATTTAAAATTTGAAATGTAAAACTCGATTCCGATAAATCCGCAAATCAAAACAAATGCGAAAATTCCCTTATTTATTCTTGAAATTCCCGAAAAATATAAGTAAAAGAGCAAAATACAATAAACGATCCAGAAGAAAAATTTTATGTATCTTCTTCCGCGATACTCTTTCCATTGCTTTTGATACAAATATTTTTCAGACATTATTCAGGATTTTCTCTTTTTCTGTCCTGCAAATCATACATTACGAAATCAACCATCATTTGTATTTCGCGTTCGGTCAACTGCTCTTTGAAAGCAGGCATCGGCAGTTTTCCGTGTGAAATCTGGCTGTAAATCTCCGCCTTGCTTTTTTTCGCCGCATCACCGAAACGAAGACTTGGAATCGGTTTACCGTCAATCGTTTTCCCGAAAGCCTCCGCTCCGTGGCAAATCGCACAATTCTGGCGATAAATTGATGCTTCGTATTTTTTGCTATCTGCGATAACGATTCCATCTCTGCTCGGTTTTTGTTCGGTGCAGGCAAATAAGCCGAAAACTAAAAAAACCAGAATGATAAATATTTTAGAATAAAAGGCAAAGTTCTTAGTAGTTTTCCAAAAACTTACCACTAACCACTTACCGTTTACCACTATTTTATCGCCCCCTCGATTGGACTTGAAGCACTTGCATAAAGACGTTTCGGCATACGTCCCGCACGGAAGCCGAGTCGTCCCGCCCGAACCGCGAATTTCATTGCGTGTGCCATTTGTTCGGCATTGGCGGATTCGGCAATCGCTGTGTTCATTAAAATCGCATCCGCACCGAGTTCCATTGCAATTGCCGCATCGCTCGGAACTCCGACTCCCGCATCAACAATAATTATCGCATCCGGCAATTGTTCACGCATAATTTTTAAGTTTGCAGGGTTCTGCACGCCAAGTCCTGAACCGATCGGTGCGGCAAGCGGCATCACGGCGGGACAACCGATGTCGAGAAGTTTTTTTGCCATAATCAGATCGTCACTAAAATACGGCAAAACGATAAATCCTTCGGCGGTCAAGACCTTTGCGGCTTCGAGTGTTTGTTCGTTGTCCGGTAAAAGTGTCGTTTGATCGCCGATAACTTCAAGTTTTATCCAATCAGTTTCGAGTGCTTCGCGTGCAAGTCTGGCGGTGCGAATCGCGTGTTCAGAATCATAACAGCCCGCCGTATTCGGTAAAATCTGCATATCGGGATCGAGATAATCCAGAAAAGATTCAACCTTTCGATCCAGCGGCACGCGATTGACCGCTACCGTCACCATTTCCGCTCCCGAAGCCTTGTGTGCGTTCTGCATTTCTTCAAATGAACGGTATTTTCCCGTGCCGATAATCAAACGCGAATTGAAAACCTTTCCGCCCAGTTCAAATAAATCATTTTTAATTATTTCAGTCATAAAATTGCTCGCAAAAATTAAACTTTCTATGCTTTAAATTTACATAATTTAAATTACAAAAGGAAATGCGGACAAAAGTAAACAAACTTTTCTCCGCATTAAATATTCTTATCTGAAATTTTATATCTCAAATTTGCAATTTGTCTTCACCCGCCCCCGACAAAATGAATTATTTCAATCCGGTCGGCATCTTTGATGTTAATCGTCGTCCAATCTTTTTTGCGGATGACCATTTTATTCACCTCAATGGCAACTCTTTCGGTTGGCAAATCTAGTTTTTTGAGAAGTTCTTGTAAATTTAACTCGCCGCTTAATTCTTTTTTTTCGCCGTTGACAACTATATTCATACTTCTTGAGAAATTACCCGTCTTATTTCGGTTTCTTCGCCTTTAATAATCGCTCTGACTAGGATCGCCGCTCTGCCTGATTTGAACGTCGGAACTTTCAACATCAGGCTTGCTATTCCATTGCTATCAGTTTTGGAATGAAAAATCAAAGGGCGAAATGACGAGCCGAGAATTTTTATTATTACATTTGCGTCTTTAATAATATTTTCCACATTGCCACGGCTAACTAAAATGTCCAAATTTTTATTTTCGCCGCTTCTGAATCTATCACCGCCGATGAATGTTATTTTCAATTCATTATCAAGCAACGATTCAAACTGGCTTAGATCACCAACAATTTCAACGGCTTCGGGCGGCAGGATAATTTCTTCAAAACCAATTTCCTGCACCGCATCGTAAATTGTCGGCTCTTCAATTATTCTAACATCATCTATTATAAGCGGAATTTCATCATCCGCATTTGGTGAATAATTCGGAACTTCAGCAATTATGTGATTTTTATTTTTGGATTCAGTTTTTTCTTTTATTTCAAGATTTGCTTTTGCTGAATTGATTTTTTCCTGTAGTTCAAAAGAATATGTTTGCTTGCGGACAGGTTTTTTTAACAGTGTATGTTCAGAAGGCTTGGGAATACCTGTTTCAAATAATATTTCTCCAGCAGGTTTGGGAATACTTTTTTCGACAACCTCTTCGATATGCAATTTTGTATCTTTGGAATTATTTACAGTTTCATTTTCTGAAATCAAACCTTTTTTTGCGGCGGATTCCTTCAGAGTCATCTTCTTTAAATCTTCAATTCGTCCGGCACGAATCGCGGCACACAAGAGCTTATGCTGGCGGCTGAGTCTTTCAACTAAAACTTTTTCATCAAATGTGTCTGCAAGCAAATCATTATACGGAGAGCGTTTACTCGCCAAAATCGTTCCGCCATCATAAATTAAAGACAAAATCAGCGGCGTGTCCAAACCTTTATCTTCAGTTTGCACGTGATAAATTATGCCTTCGTGTTTAATGTCTGTGTTGAATCCGGTAATCACAAGTAATAAAAAGTCTATTGAGAGATGGAATTTCTGCGGTGTAATTTGACGCGATCCGTCATTTAAAAAGTATCACAGCATTCGATTTGCGGTCAATGATTTATTAATCGGGCAAACAACATTAAATTAAGTTAAGATATTTTGACAACTTCGATTGATAATCCTAAACCATAAAATCAGGTATCCTTGACACTATATGCGGCATAACTTACGATTGAATTTGTACATTATTTCTCAAACTGTTTTTTAACTTAAAACAGGCTGATTTACTTTTTTTATTAAATACTAACAAGAGATTTTTAAGAAAACTTAGATGACAGAATTCAATTTATTCAGTTATGCTCCGATTGTAGTTATGTTTTTGGTTGCCGGAGGATTTGCCGCAAGTCAGCTTCTGGTCGCTCAATTGATCGGACCGCGAAAAAGCACCGCCGTCAAACTAATGCCCTACGAATGCGGCAAAGACCCGGTCGGCTCAGCCCGCGATAGATTTTCAATCAAATTCTATATGGTCGCAGTAGCGTTTTTGCTTTTCGATATTGAAATTCTTTTTATCATTCCATTCGCAGTTTCATTTAAATATCTGCTGGCGGCTGAAACTTCAGCAGCAAATACAGCAGGCATTCTATACGGCACAATTGCCTTTGTTACAATGCTTTTCTTTTTAACAACGCTTGTGGTCGGTTTGCTTTACGAATGGAAAAAAGGAGCGTTTGAATGGAGCGAACTGTCCCGCTTTGAAGCCAGAGCTGAAGCCGATAAATTAAGGATAAAAAAAGCTAAAAATGTAATTGAATTAAAACGTGCCGCTTAGATAACAGCTTGAAATTTTAGGAGTAATAGATGGGATTAGAAAATAATTTATTTGAATCATTACCGGATGTAATCACCGTAAAACTTGATGCAATCGTTAATTGGGCGAGAAAATCTTCGCTTTGGCCCGCGACATTCGGTTTGGCTTGTTGTGCGATTGAAATGATGAACACCGTTTCGGCAAGAAACGACCTTTCCCGTTTTGGTGCGGAAACATTTCGTGCCAGTCCGAGGCAAGCCGATGTGATGATCGTTTCCGGCAGAGTTTCAAGAAAAATGGCTCCGGTTGTCCGTAGAATTTATGACCAGATGCCCGAACCGAAATGGGTAATTTCAATGGGTGCGTGTGCAACTTCCGGTGGTGTTTTTGATAATTATGCGATTGTCCAGGGCGTTGATAAGGTCGTTCCGGTTGACGTATATATTCCGGGATGTCCGCCGCGTCCTGAAATGCTGGTTCATGCAATTATGATGCTTCAGGAAAAAATTATGAACGAATCGGTCAAAGATCGCCGAGATACTTTTGAAGAAGAATCGAGAGTTTCAATCGTTCCGGGAACAATGCCCGTTACGGAAGGAACTGAACTTGAAGCCTCTATAAATGCGAATAGCAAAACAAAACCTTATTCCGTTCCGTCGAAACACGAAAAAAGACGTTCATCGTAAAATTTTATGAATACAGAATCTTTACACGAATTTGTAGAAAAACTTAGAGAGGAAAATGCCGCGTGGATTGATGAGGTAGTTGATGCACTCGGAGAAGTAACCATATTTGTTCCGCGAGAATCCATTGCTGATGTCTGTGAAGTTTTAAAAACACACCACGGATTCGATATGCTTGCCGATTTGTGCGGTGCTGACAGAGGTCCCGAAGAAGACCCGCGTTTTGAAATCAATTATCATCTTTTTTCAACTATACATTTTCAACGTCTGCGTCTGAAAGTTTTGCTGACTGAAGACGATCCGAATGTTAATTCGGTTGTACCGGTTTGGAAAACGGCAAATTGGCACGAGCGTGAAACGTATGATTTGCTCGGAATTATTTTTGAGAATCATCCAGACTTACGCAGAATCTTGCTGCCTAGCGATTTTGACGGACACGCACTGCGAAAAGATTATCCATTAAGAGGATATGAACCCTATAGTTTAACTTAACTTATTTACAACATTTATGAGCCTTGCAGTAGAAAATTTACCCGGTCAGACAGAAGTTTTAGACGGATCGCTGGATTCGCAAATGACGATTTCGATGGGTCCGCAGCATCCTTCGACACACGGGGTTTTGCGTCTTGAGCTGGTTTTAGATGGTGAAGTCGTCATTAAAACCACGCCCGACATCGGTTATTTGCATACGGGGATGGAGAAACTTTTTGAATATAAAAAGTATCAGCAAGGAATCGTCATTACTGATCGAATGGATTATCTGAATCCGCTCGGTAATAATTTGGCGTATGTGATGGCGGCGGAAAAACTTTTACAGATCGAAATTCCTGAACGCGGACAAGTTGTTCGTGTCTTGATGTGCGAATTGCAGCGAATTGCATCGCATATGGTTTGGCTCGGAACCCACGCTCTCGACATCGGTGCTATGAGTGTTTTCTTTTTCTGTTTTCGTCAACGTGAGAAAATCCTGAATTTAATCGAAGCTGCATCGGGCGGACGTATGACACCGAGCTATTTTCGTATCGGCGGTTTGATGATGGATTTGCCCGCCGGTTTTGAACGCCGCACCAAACAGTTTTTGGTAGATTTCCCTGCGGCGATGGAAATGTTTGAAACGCTTGTTACCGGCAACCCGATTTTCCAGAGCCGCACGAAAGAAGTCGGCTACATCAGCAAAGAAGATGCGATTGATTGGGGTTTAACGGGACCATGTTTACGTGGCAGTGGTGTCGGATTAGATTTAAGAATTGTCAATCCATATACGGGTTATGAAAATTACGACTTCGATATTCCGGTTGAAACGGACGGAGATGTTTGGGCAAGATTCCGCGTTCGTATGCGGGAACTTTATGAATCGGAAAAAATTGTCCGCCAAGCATTAGAAAGATTAAAACCCGGACCGACCAAAGCCGATGCACCGAAAGTCGTTCTGCCTGACCGCGATGATATGCGAACTCATATGGATTCGCTGATTCATCATTTCTTAATCGTTGCCGAAGGTTTCAACGTTCCCGAAGGCGAAGTTTATCTGCCGATTGAAGCCTCAAAAGGCGAACTCGGTGTTTATATGAAATCAAACGGCGGACCAAAACCCGACAGAGTTCATTTCAGAGGTCCAAGTTTTGTAAATCTTTCCGCATTACCGGATATGGTCGAAGGCGAATTAATTGCCGATGTCGTTGCTGTTATTGGTTCTTTGGATATTGTTTTAGGGGAAATTGATAGATAGTATTATGAAAACTTTCTTGTTATTATCATCAATTACTTTTATGTTGTTTTTTGGGATTGATTGTCTTTCCCAAGACCGACCAGTAGTATCTACAAATCCGCCGCCGCCAGCTACAAATTTTCTAATCACCAAAGAAATTGGAAGAGCAAGGGTAACTTACAGCAAAAGCAAAGATGAAAGTATTGCCTCCACAAAAAATTCGTTAGTCTATGGTAAATCGCTTGATGGTGTAGTGATTTCAGCCCAATTTTTGTCAAAGGGAAAAAAACTAAGTAAGCCTGAAAATATAATTTTAAGAATTTATCCAGCCGCTAAAGACAGAACATACATAGATGACAGAACTATTAAGATATATACAGACAAGAAAGAGGTAATAAACGGAACATCTAATTTTATCTACGCTAATTCAGATGGTCGTGTAACAATTGCAGCTTTAGAACAAAATATTCCCTACAAAACATTTACTAAAATGAGTAAAGCTAAAATTGTGAAGATGCAAATTGGACCGACAATTTTTGAATTAACAGATAGTAATTTAGAAGCATTTCAAGATTTACTGAAAATAATTGAGGATTAGTTAATAAAATGGCATCAGCAGTAGCAACTGATTATACAAACAAAGTTATTAAAACGGACGAGATTGCTGAATTTTCCGATGAAGTTATCGAGGAAATGAAATCGCACCTCACGAAATATCCCGAAGGCAGAGAGCGTTCGGCTTTGATCCCTTTGCTTTTTGTGATTCAAAGGGAACGCGGCTACCTCGATAATCCGGGAGTGAATTTTATTGCCATGTTTTTGGATCTTGAAGTAACGGATGTTTGGGAAACGGCAACATTTTATTCAATGTTTAACCTGCACAAAATTGGTAAACATCACATACAGGTTTGCAAGACTCTTTCGTGTCGTATTATGGGAGAACCCGAAATCACGGGACATCTTTGCAATAAACTCGGAATTAAACCGGGCGAAACTACGGCGGATGGAAAATTCACGGTAACGAGAGTTGAATGTCTGGGCAGTTGCGGAACTGCTCCGATGTTGCAGGTCGGGTTTGATTATTACGAAGATTTAACGATTGAAAAAGTGGACAAGATGTTGGATTTCTTAAAATGAACAGAAGATTAAAAATATATAATTTCATTATTTTATTTAATTTATTTATATATTTATCTGTCCTTGATATATTTGGACAGAACTACCAAAAATCTTTTTATTTGGAAGAAAGATTCAAAAAGGAAACTAAAATCCCCATAAAAGCTCTAAATGCTTTAAAGAAAGAAAAAGAAATTACAAAATGTATTAATTTTTATAAAAAAAATAAAAGTAATTTGTTACCTTATTCTTCAAAGTGGTTTCGAGCGGCAAAAGTTAATTTGAACAGTGATAAATATCCTGATTTGATTATTGAACAAAATACACCTTGTTTGTCTGGAGTTAGTAGTCAGCCATATTGGTTATTGGTTAATAATGGAACGGATTATAATGTAGTTTTGTACGCATATACTTACTTTTTGTATATCAACACAAAAAAAACTAACGAACATTTTAATGTAACTATTGATTGGGCAACTGCAAGCACATTATTTAAAGCAACATTTGGTTTCGATGGTAAAAGATATAAAAGAATAGCGTATATTGAGAAACCAAATAATTAAATTTTATGGAAATCAAAGCAATAGGATGTGAACCTTTACAATTAAAGTTGATGCACGTAAAAGACGGGCATACACTGAAGGTTTATGAAGAACACGGCGGGTATAAATCTCTGAAGAAAGCAATGAATATGTCTTCGGATGCGATTATTGATGAAGTTAAGAAGTCGGCACTTCGCGGTCGTGGCGGGGCGGGTTTTCCAACTGGAATGAAATGGAGTTTTGTCCCGCGTGATTCGCCGAAGCCGAAATATATTGTCTGCAATGCGGACGAATCCGAACCCGGAACATTTAAAGACAGATATTTGCTCGAACGCGATCCGCACGCACTTATTGAAGGAATGCTGATCGGTGCTTTCGCACTCGGTGTGGAAACTTGTTATATCTACTATCGTGGCGAATACAATTATTTGATAGACATAATGGACAAAGCCATTGAGGAAGCAAAAGCGGCAAACCTCGTCGGCGAAAACATTTTGGGGGCTGATTTTACCTGCAATTTTTATACGCACACGGGAGCGGGGGCTTATATTTGCGGTGAAGAAACCGCACTTTTATCGAGCCTTGAAGGCTTTCGTGGACATCCGCGTATGAAACCGCCGTTTCCCGCCGTCGAAGGAGTTTATGCTTGTCCGACGGTTGTCAACAATGTTGAAACTTTGACCGCCGTTCCGCAAATCATTGAAATGGGCGGTGAAGCGTGGCAGCAACTCGGCACGGAAAAATCGGGCGGGACGAAACTTTGGTCGGTTTCGGGTCATGTCAAAAAACCCGGCGTTTATGAACTTCCGATGGGTTATGCCGATATGGAGAAATTCATATTGGAAGACTGCGGTGGAATGCTGTATGATAACAGACCGTTAAAGGCTTGCATTCCCGGTGGTTCAAGCGTTTATGCAATGCGTGCCGATCAGATTGTCGGGCAGAATGTTTTGATGGATTACGAAGGTCTGGTTGAAGGTGGTTCGCTGGTCGGTTCGGGCGGATTTATTGTGATTGATTCATCGGTTGATATGGTTGATTCAACCAAAAATTTAACCGAATTTTACAAACACGAATCCTGCGGCTGGTGTACACCTTGCCGCGAAGGAACGGACTGGCTAACAAAGATTTTTACAAGAATTGCCGACGGCGGAGGTCGTCCTGAAGATGCACAATTAATTTTGGATTTGTGCGACAACATCGAAGGAAAATCCTTCTGTGCATTAGGCGATGCGGCAGCCTGGGCTATTCAAGGTGCGGTCAAGCGTTTTCCCGAAGATTTCAAAAAACATTTACTACCCAACGAAAACGGAAGCAAAGTATAATTTCAATTTGAAAAAAAAACTAAAGTCCGGCTTTAAAACAGAGTCGTACAAAAAATTTAGTGCATTTATTTTAAAATAAGTGTATTAAAGCAATACCAAAATTTCCTGCACAATTTTTAATTTAAACAAGACTTAATCACGCTTCTCCTTTTATTTTGGGCTATGTTCTGGACTCTCGACGGACTCGACAAATTTTTTGACGGCTAACCGCAGATTGTCCACGAAAAATGGGCTTCCAAAGGCTCGGTTGTAGATAAAGAAAACAAAGTCGTTTTTACTATTCAGCCGCAGCTTCCACACGGCTGGTTTGGCGTAAATTACAAGGAACAGATGATTAGTTATTTCAAAACGGTCAACTTTCCGCCGGGCATCGCACTCGGTATAACTTACACATTTGCAGTTTTTGAAATAATTATCGGTTTGACATTTCTCGTGCTTTTTCTATGGCAATTGCTGCCCGAAAAACGCGAGGACAAACAAAGTATGTTCACCGATCGGACGCTTCATCGTCTTGCCTATAAAGCCAGCGTGATTCTGTTTTTGATTTTATCAGTCGGCTACCAGCTTTTCGGAGACCGTGCAAGACTTTGGGTAGTCGGAACTTGTATGGCGATGACTTTGATTGCTTATGATATATGGTATCGGACAGACCGTTTTATGCTCGATATTAGACGCAAGCGTTTGACGGGAATCGAAGACGAAGATTATGCGAATTCCGATCAGACTTCAGCTTATAATTTGAAAGATAAGTAATCACTCACAATTAAGTTAGACTATATTTGAAGTTTGAAAACTTTATTCTCAGACTTCTGCCAAATTCATTTAAGGCTTGCTTGACCGAATAGCAAAGTCGTTCTTTGTCTTCATAA
>JALZKH010000038.1 GCA_030859345.1 Acidobacteriota bacterium
GCAAGCTAATTTAATTTGTACAAAATGGTGGAAATTTATGTCTTAACAGTAAGCATCTATTTATCTAATATCTTTCTTATTAAATAAATTTGTTTTACTAATATATGTTGTGATATTATTTGCTAAGTTATTTACGAGATATTTTCATTGATTTACTTCTAGGCTCAGGTAGTTTTATGAGTCCTGCTAATTTATAATTTTGATGCCAAAAATTAATCCAATAAAGCATAAAGATTTAGTCAAAAATTTCCGCAAACTTGGTTTTGACGGACCTTTTGCGGGCGGAAAACATCCAATTATGCAAAAAGATTCTCTGACGGTTACTATTCCTAATCCACATCGCGGAGATATTAGCAAAGGATTTTTAATTCGTATTTTGAAACAAGCAGAAATTAGCAGAGTGGATTGGGAAAACTTGTAAATCTTTATCTTTAAACTCTTTGGATTTCAAGTTTTATTCCATCTACAATCGGCACTTCAAGATTTCTGGAAATGCGAAAGAAAAGCCATTCTTCCAAAACTTCCGCTAATTCATTACGACAATCTTCGAGCGTATCGGCATTTGAATAAACGCCTTGGAATCCGGGAATCTCGCCATAATAAGTTCCGTCATCTTTGATAATTTCGTATTTTGCTTTATGAAGTGCAGATTGAATGTATTTTATTAACATTTAGTTATTATATTTCCTCCTTATCGAAACCTTAACAATTATACATCCTGCTGTAAAACTTTTTCTATCGCTTCAATCACATTTTCAGTTTTTACACCTAAAATACATTTCGGCTGATCGAATTCTTTACAAAAATATCCCGCACACGGCTGACAGGGAAATTTTTCGTAAACGATTTTGTGCGGTGCATTTGTCCAAGGTCGCCAATGATTTCGGTTTGATGAACCGAAAATTACGACAGACGGAGTTTGAACCGCAGCAGCAATATGGGCGATTCCCGAATCGTTTCCGACAAAAAGTTTTGCTTGCGAAGCGAGTGCGGTGATTTCCGGCAGAGTTAAATCATCAAAAGTTAAAATCGGAATTTTTGAAAGTTTTTCCAGTTTATTTAAAACTTCACGCTCTCTCGGAGTTGATACGGCAATTGTCTGAAAATCTTTTTCGCCTAAAAATCCAGCAACTCTTGCGAAATTTTCCGTCGCCCATTGTTTTGTATCAAAGGCTGCAACCGGATGAAACAAAGCGATTTTCGATTTTCGGTTTTTGATTTTCGATTTTATTGTTTTTAAAGCATTTTCGGTTACGTTTAGATGAGTTTTCGGTTTATCTTCAACGGGAACGCCAACAAATCCTAAAAGTGCAAGTTGCTGTTCGGCGGAATGAGTTTGTTCCCTTTGCCAAAAATCTGAGGCTGATGAAAGCAGATGATTATACAAAAAACTATATTGATAATTCTTGTAACCGACACGATGTTTTGCTCTGCCTGCCCGAACAAAAAATGTTGCCGTTGTTCCGCCGTGTAAGTTAAACGCGACATCATATTTTTCCTGACGAATTTTGCGGGCGAGTTTGATGCGGTCTTTTGTATCCTTTGAAACGGTCAGAACATTATCAACCGCTTCAAAACCATCCAAAACGGGAGCAACCCAATCTTCGAGCAAAATATCAATTTGTGCATCGGGTAAAAATCTGCGGAGTGCGATTAGAGAAGGAGTCGAGAGAACCGTGTCGCCGATTGATCGCAGACGAACAACTAAAACTTTTCGAACATTTTGCCAATTTATCATAACGGATAATGGATAACGGATAGTGAAGAATTTCTGAAATCATTTTCCATTTTCCGTTTTCCATTTTTCATTTTTCTACCGTTGCTTCATCAACCAGCATTACGGGAATGTCATCGCGGATCGGATAAACTAAATTACATTCGGAATTTGTGCATTTTAGATCATTTTTATCTTTTCTTAATTCGACTTCCGATTTACACTTCGGGCATCTCAAAATCTCTAAAAGTTCGGGACTGACAGCCATATTTTTTTTTACTCCAAAAGTTATTAAACTTTGATAAGTTTAGCTTAAATACCAACAAATATAAAAATCAAAGGAAAGGGACGAGAAAATTCTCTCGTCCCTCGTCCCTTATCACTTGTCACTTTTTTGTTATTCTTCCGCTTTCTCTTCTGACGCCGCTTCTTCTTCGACCTTGGTTCCGCAGTCCGCACAGAATTTTGCACCGGGAGCGAGTTCGTTGCCGCATTCGGCACATTTTTGTTTTTCTTGCGTCGCTCCGCATTCCGAACAGAATTTTGCACCTTCACGCAGTTTTGCACCGCATTTTACGCACGGAACTGTTTCGGTCTGCATTTTTTCTCCGCAATCGGCACAGAATTTGGTTTCGGGATTATTCTGCTTTCCGCATTTCGGACAAGTAACGGTGTTTGTTTGTCCGCCGCCGCTTCCGCCTTGCTGTTGATTAACGCCCTGACCGCCGCCGAAAGCGTTTACCATTTGGTTTCCGACTGCAAAACCTGCTCCTAAGCCTGCTCCGAGTCCTGCTCCGCCGCCTTCATTTTGAGCCGCATCACGCATCGCGTCCGCCGCTTGAAATTCTGCATAGGTTTTAGCGTCGCCCAAAGCTCCCATCGAAGCACGTCTGTCCATAGCTTCCTCGACTTCTTTCGGAAGGCTGACGTTTTCAACGTAGAATTTGGTAACTTCAAGTCCGTAATCTTTGAAATCTTCGTTAATTTTTCCGCGAATCTGTCCACCGATTTCTTTATATTGTGCAGCAAGGTCGAGTGCGGGAATTTTCATTTCGCCGATAGCATCGGAAAATTCCGTAACAATCGCACGTTTTAACTGCACGTCAATATCTTCCGTTTGAAAATGAGCATTTGTTCCGGCAACTTCTTTGATAAATGTCGCGGGATCGGCAACACGCATTGAATACGCCCCGAAAGCACGCAGGCGAACAATTCCGAAATCATCATCGCGGAGCATAATCGGATTCGATGTTCCCCATTTCATATCGGTAAATTGTTTTGTATTGACAAAATAAACTTCCGATTTGAACGGTGAATTAAACCCGTATTTCCAAGCACCGAGTTTCGATAAAATCGGCGTATTTCCGCCGTCAATCGTATATTTTCCCGGTCCGAAAACATCCGCCACCTGTCCTTCAAAAACAAAAACCGCCGCTTGTGATTCGCGGACAATTAACTGTGCTTCATTCTTAATTTCCTGCCCCGCAACCGGAAAACGATACAAAATCGTATCCTTCGATTCATCAAGCCATTCGATGACTTCAATAAACTGATTCAATGCTCCTTCCTTAACTTTGTCAAAAATTCCCATCCTAAATTCTCCTTTGATTTCTATTCTTCATCATTATTACTTACGATTTTAAGCCGTTCATTGTTCTGATAATATCTTATAAATATCATTTGAATCAAATTTAATCTTTTTTCCATACATATTTTATCATCAAAATAAATAAAATCATTGACAATCCGCTGAAACAATCAAGCAAAACATCATAAATCGAACTTGTCCGGGTTATATCAAAACTCTGATTTATTTCATCAATTGAGGCGACGCTCAAAACTAAAAAGAATGCAAACAAATACCAGTGTTTATGCAAAAATTCTTTGCTTGAAAGCCAGAACGCACGGGAGGCAAAAAATGCCAGAACTGAATATTCAACAAAATGTGCAAGTTTGCGTATGTATTTGTGATAAATAATCAGAGTTGAATCGGGCGTATCGGGAAAAAGAAATTCGAGAAAGGGACGTATAAAACGCGAAGTTTCCGACATCGAAGCATTTATCGTCGAAGCATAAAAAATCAAACAAATACACAAAATAAGCGGCACGTAACGAAAAATGCGTCCGTTCCATATTTTATTTTGATAATGTTTCATTTAAAATTCTAAAAGCAAGCAAAATATAAATAGAAATAAGTTGATTCTATTTATATTTTGCCTGCCTCAATTTAACTGCAATTTTTAATTTTGCCTTGCTGCTAAGCTGCCGAAGCACCTGAAACTACTTCGATGATTTCGTTTGTAATTCCTGCCTGACGGATGCGGTTCATATTGAGCGTCAGATCGTCAATCAATTCGCCCGCATTTTTTGAAGCAGAATCCATCGCTGTCATACGCGAACCTTGTTCGGATGCAACCGATTCGAGCATCGCCCGATAAATTTGCGTTTCAACCTGTTTCGGCAATAATTTTCCGAAGATTTCCGCCGCCGGCTGTTCGTAAATATATTCGGCTTCCGCACCTTTTTCATCTTCACCTTCAGCACTTTCAATAGGCGGAATCGGAAGTAATTGTTCAATCCTGACCTGTTGTGTCATTACGGTTTTAAATTCGGTAAATACCAAAAACACTTTGTCAATTTCCTCGTTTTCAGTGAATGTTTTGATAATCTTATCGGAAATTTCTCTCGCATCGGAAAGCTCAACCTGTCCCTGTCCGGTCAAACCGACATATTCTTCAACAAACTTCATCTCACGACGCTTGAAATAATCACGTCCTTTTCTGCCGACGGGAATCATTTCATTTTGTTTATCGTTATTTTCCTTTAAGAAATTCGCCGTTGCTTTAACAAGATTTGCATTAAAACCGCCGCACAAACCTTTGTCGGCAGTAACTAAAACGATCAAATAATTTTCATCGCCGCGTTCATCAAGAAGCGGATGCGAAAATTCGCCGCTGACCTTAGCACTCAAACCGCCGAGAACTTCGCCCATTTTGACAGCATAAGGTCGAGCCGCCGTAACGCGGTCTTGAGCCCGTTTCAGCTTCGCCGCCGCAACCATTTTCATTGCTTTGGTGATCTGCTGCGTGTTTTTGACGGACTTAATCCGTCTTCTCATATCAAGTAAACTAGCCATAATTTTAAGAGTAAAGAGTAGAGAGTGGAGAGTGGAGAGTTAAAATTTTCTCTCCACTCTTGACTCTTGACTCTCTACTAATTTAAGCGTTTGCTGTTGCCGTTTCGGGTTCTTCGGTTTCTATTACTTCTGCTTCAGTTTCTTCGACTACTTCAACATCTGCAACATCTGTTTTATTATCTGCATTTGCATTCCAATGCGATGATTTGAAATCGCCGATTGCTTCTTTTAATTCGGCAGTCAGATCATCATCAATTTTCTTTTTGTCACGAAGCGTCTGCATTGTGGCGGGATTTGAATTTGCCATAAAATCAAATAATTCGCGTTCAAATCTTGCCAAATCTTCAACTTCGACATCATCAACATATCCGTTAGTTGCCGACCAGATTATCAAAACCTGATTTTCGACTTCCATCGGACGATATTGTTTCTGTTTCAAAATTTCGGTCAAGCGTTTTCCGCGTTCAAGTTGGGCTTGTGTAGATTTGTCCAAATCCGAACCGAATTGGGCAAATGCCGCAAGTTCACGATATTGAGCAAGGTCAATCCGCAGAGTTCCTGCAACCTGTTTCATTGCTTTAACCTGTGCCGCACCACCAACCCGCGAAACAGAGTTTCCGACGTTGATCGCCGGACGAATTCCTGAGTTAAATAAATCTGCTTCCAAAAAGATTTGTCCGTCCGTAATCGAAATTACATTTGTCGGAATATACGCGGAAATGTCGCCGGCTTGCGTTTCAATAATTGGTAAGGAAGTTAAACTTCCGCTACCGCGTGCTTCGGACATTTTTGCCGCACGTTCCAATAAACGTGAGTGAAGATAGAAAACGTCTCCGGGATATGCTTCACGACCGGGAGGTCTTCTGAGCAGCAGCGAAATCTCACGATATGCCGCTGCTTGTTTTGAAAGATCGTCGTAGATCGTTACGGCGTGCCTGCCGTTATCACGGAAATATTCGCCGATGGCAACTCCCGTGTATGGAGCGAGATACTGCATCGCCGCCGGATCGGATGCCGTCGCGGAAACGACAATCGTATAATCCATCGCACCGAATTCTTTAAGTTTTTCAACAACTTGTGCAACCGTCGAACGCTTTTGACCGATAGCAACGTAAATACAAATTACGTCTTTGCCTTTTTGGTTGATGATCGTATCAATCGCCACAGCGGTTTTGCCGGTTTGCCGGTCTCCAATAATTAACTCACGTTGTCCGCGTCCAATCGGCACCATTGCGTCAATCGCCTTCAAACCCGTTTGCAAGGGTTCGCTAACCGGCTGACGATCAATAATTCCGGGAGCGATACGTTCAATCGGATTGAATTCATCGGTAATAATTTCGCCTTTACCGTCAATCGGATTTCCGAGTGCGTCAACCACGCGACCGATCATCGCATCGCCGACGGGAACACTCATAATCCGTCCCGTACGTTTAGCTTCGTCGCCTTCTTTGATTTTCTGGAAATCTCCGAAAAGCACTGTACCAACTTTATCTTCTTCAAGGTTAAGTGCTAACCCGCGAACATCGTGCGGAAATTCGAGCAGTTCGCCCGCCATAACTTTCTCAAGTCCGTGAATTTCAGCGATTCCATCACCGACCTTGATGACGGCTCCAACTTCATCAACCGTCATAGTCGCGTCAAAATTTTCAATTTGTGAACGAATTATCTCGTTTATCTCGTTAGCTTTAATTGCTTCCATATTATTTACGTAATTCGTAATTCGTAATTCGTAATTCGCTTTTTTTCTTAACGTATTGCGAATTACGTAAAACGTATTACGATTTAATCATCTGTTGTTTTAATAATTCCAATTGTGTTTTTACGGAGCCGTCATAAACGGTTGAACCAACTCTGGTAATTGCTCCGCCGATAATACTTTCGTCTATTTTATAATCTAAATTTATTTCTTTGCCGCCTGTTATTTTTGCTAAATTCGCTCTGAGATCGGCTTTTTCCGCTTCGGTCAAATCTCTTGAAGAAATAACACTTGCCGAAATAACACCGCTTCTTTCGGCAATAACGGAATCGAACTTTTCATTGATTGCATTAATTTCCGTCAGACGGTTGTTTTTTAAAAGGATACGCAGAAAATTTGCGGTTGTTTTTGAAGGTTTTGATCTTTCGATTAACGTTTCTAAAACTTTCTCTTTGCTGTCATGATTGATTGAAGGATTGTAAAACGCATTGTGTAAATCCTGATTTGCGTTGAGCATTTCCTCCCAGGTTTTAAGTTCTGTTTGAATTGTATCTTTTTCGCCTGAAGTCATCACAACATCAGCTAAGGCACTGGCATAACGGCGTGCAACTGTTTCTACGCTCATTAGTTCATACCTCCGATTGATTGGATATTTGCCCGGACGAGTTCGGCATCTTTCTGCGTATTCATTTTTTGTTTGATTTTTTGTTCCGCTAAGCGAATGCTTTCTTCGGCAGAAAATCTACGGAGTTTTGAACGAACCTGCTGACTTTTACGGGTGATCTCATTTTCGGCTTGCTCACGCAGACGCATCGCATCGGTTTCGGCTTCTTCGGAGAGTCTTTGTCTTTCGGCTTCGGCTTCGGCTTTTGCGTTTACAGCAACTTCCGATTTTTCCGAATCAAGCCGTTCCAATTTGATTTCAACTTCGCTTAATTTCGCAAGAGCCGCTTGTCTTTCCTCTTCCGCTTTAATCAAATCCGCCCGAATCGCTTCGCGTTTTGCTTTAAAAGCCTCACTTAAAGGCTTCTTTAAAAGATAAACCATTATAGCAATGAAAATCGCCAGATTGATAAATCGCCAGATTTCAAAACCCGGATAGTTCAGATACGGATCGGCATTTTTATACCACCAAGCCATAAATCCACCGCTTTCAGCAGCAGCACCGCCGCCTTCGGCAAAAAGTAAAATTAAATTAGATAAAAAAACCAACATATTAAGAAGATTTCAAATTTCAAATTTCAAATTTCAGATTTTTGATAATTAAAAAATTGTAAAAGAAAATACCAATCGCAAATTGCAAATCCCTAAGTTGTTTGTAAGATATTGGAACTTATCCGTTCCGCCATTTTTTCGGCTTCTTCCGAGATTTCATTTTTTGCTCTGGCGGTTTGTTGTTCCAGTTCGTTTAGTTCCGATTCAAGTCTGCTTTCAACTTCTTGCTTGACTTCAGCAATTTTTGATTGTTTTAAAGCCATCGCTTCAGTGCGTTGTTTTTCAATCAATTCATAGCCTTCATTTCTAGCTTGAAGCAAACTTGCGTTATATTCCATTTCCTTTTCGGACGTTTCTTTTAAAATCCCTTCCGCTTCCGAAAACTGTCCGCCTTGGCTCCGCACACGAGCATCCAAAATGCGATTTATCGGACGAAAAAATGTTCGGTTCAAAATCCAGATCATTGCCAGAATCATTGCCATATGAATGAACATTGAAAAATCCGGCATTAATTGAACTTGTAAAAATGCTAAGAAAGCCATATCTTAATTATCTCTTTGTGAAAAATTGCACTAGCTATTGTAATCAACAGTAAAGATTCCGTTTGACTACAAAAGACAAAAGAATATCACGCCTATTTTTAGTGGTCAAGCGAGGGTTTATATTAATAAAAAAGTATTTTTTATTAAAAAATCCAAGCCGTGTTTTTCGGTCAAAAATTCAATTTCGAAAAACCACAAAACTCTATTATATTGAACAAATAACTTGACACTTTTTCACAAAACCGTTTAGCTTAAATCTGACTTAAAAAACCTTAATAATTTTAAGGAGGCGAATCCGTTCTGGTGAACGGCACGGTCTTCAAAATCGTCTGTGAGATTGCGAGAGTAAGCTCAGGTGGGTTCGATTCCCACACGCCTCCGCCAATTTGATTTTGGATTTTGGATTGGTGATTTTGGATTGATTTTTAGTTTTTTTTAACTCCCGATATGACCGAACAGGAATTTAAAGACAGAACCAAAGCCATTGCTTTGCGGGTAATCAAACTTGTTGAAGCATTACCGAAAACTCATTCGGCACAAGTTATCGGCAAGCAACTGTTGCGTTCGGCAACTTCAGTAGGTGCAAATTATCGTGCCGCTTGTCGCGGAAAATCAACTGCTGATGTAATTCACAAATTAAGTATTGTCGAAGAAGAAGCGGATGAAAGTTTGTATTGGCTTGAACTACTTATTGAATCTGGGATTATGACTGAGAAAAAATTGTCAGCGTTAATGATTGATATAAATCAAATCGTAGCAATGACAGTTTCATCAATTAAAACTTTACGTATAAATATAAAGAAGAAAAACAATCCAAAATCCAAAATCTAAAACCCAAAATTATGAAAACATGGATTTCTCTCAATATGACTCCGGGAATCGGTCCCAGAAAAGCTACTCAATTGCTCGAAAGATTTGGTTCGGCAGATAATGTTTTTCACGCTTTGCGAAGTGAATTGGAAGGTTTGCGTCTGAAAGCGGAAACGATTCAGAGCATTTTGAAAAAGGAATTTCACGATAAAGCCGAAGAAGAATTAAATAATGTAAAGGAAATGGGCGGCGATGTTTTGGTTTTGGATGATGGGAGTTATCCAAATCTTCTGCGTGAAATCGCCGATCCGCCGATTACGCTTTATGTCAAAGGAAATTGGCAGGAATGTTTTGAAATGCCCTGCATCGGAATTGTCGGCTCGCGTCGCTGCACGACTTACGGGCGAAACGCTTCGGAAATGCTTGGACGTGATTTGGCGGAACACGGCGTGTGCGTAGTTTCGGGCTTTGCACGCGGGATTGATTCGCAAGCACACAAAGGTGCAATCGAAGGAAAAGGCAAAACGATTGCCGTTTTCGGCACGGGAATTGACGGCGTTTATCCAAAGGAAAATGCAAAATTGGTTGACGAAATTTTAGATTCCGGCGGTGCGATAGTTTCACAATTCCCGCTCGGAACTCCGCCGCTTCGAGAAAATTTTCCGTATCGAAACCGAATTATTTCGGGTCTAAGTTATGGTATTTTAATTATTGAAGCATCGGAGCGAAGCGGCTCTTTAATAACTGCCCGGCTCGCAATGGAGCAAGACCGCGAAGTTATGGCGATTCCGGGAAATATCACTTCAAAAACCTCTTTCGGCACAAATTATTTAATCAAATCGGGAGCAAAACTCGTCCAGCAATGGCAGGACGTTGTTTCAGAATTCCCGGCTGAAATCGCCGCTGAAATTTTGCCGCCGAAAGTTGATGAAGAAGATAAAAAAGATAAAAAAGCTGAAAAACCAACAAGCAATTTCCCGAAAGGTTTATCAATCAACGAGAAAAAGATTTACGAAAATCTAAAAGCCGACGCACACAAACACCTTGATCTAATAATGGATGAAAGCGGTTTGTCATTCGGCGAACTCAACAGTGCGATTGTCAGTCTGGATTTGAAGGATTTAATTTTAGTTTTGCCGGGGAATAACTATGCGAGGAAAATATAAAGTCTGTGGTAAAATTTAGAGAATAATAATTAAGGAAATTTAAAAAAATATGTCCGAAACGATTACACTTGAATTACCCGAAAAAATCTCCGGTTTTCTGCAACGGAATTCTAAAGCGACAAAACAACCGATTGAAAAAATTTTGCTGAACGCTTTACAAACTTCGTTCCCGTCTTTGGATGGATTGTCGGATGAGTTTGTTGAGAATTTAACCTCGCTTGAAAATCTTACCGATACAAAACTCAGACAAGTTCTAAAAGAAAAAGTTTCGGCAAATACTCAAACAAAAATTTCGAGTTTATTAAAAAAGCAGCAAGAGAAATCTTTGAGTGATGCGGAAAGCAGAAGGCTTGAAACATCGCAAAATGAAGCCGATTTGATAATGCTCCGAAAAGCCCGAGCCGCAGTTATTCTGCGTTTTCGCGGACAAAGAATTCCAATACTTGCCGAACTTGAACAGACTCAATGAGCCGTTACATTTGAAATGATTTAAAAGAAAAAATCAGACAAGAAGCAAAATTCCGATGCGGATATTGTTTGCGAAGCGAAGCATTAACGGGAATGTTGATGGAGTTTGAACACTTGCAACCTTTGGACAAAGGCGGAAAAACTGTCGAAGAAAATTTATGGCTTTCCTGTCGGCGTTGTAATGGATTAAAAGGAACGAAAACTTCTGCAACTGATACTAAGACAAAAAAGAAAGTGCCGATTTTTAATCCGCGAACACAAAATTGGAACGAATATTTTTACTGGAGTTTGGACGGAACGGAAATCATCGGCAAAACAGCAATCGGACGTGCAACTGTTATTGCACTAAGATTAAATGAAGAAGTTATTGTTGTCGCCCGTAAATTGTGGGTAAGCGTTGGTTGGTTTCCACCGAAAGAATAAAAACAATTGAATTTTCAATAGATAATTTTAATCACTTTTGAACTAAAATATTTCTATCTTGTGTTATTATAATTATTCTAATTACAACTTACAGATTCGGCACTTAGCTCAGGTTGCCGAAATGCAAATTTTATCGAGCATAGGGGAAATTTAATGGCAAAAAATAATACAAAAACTGACAAAAAAATAGAACAATTATCAAAACATTTTGAAGACGGAACGGATCAGGCTTTGACGACAAATCAAGGCTTGAAGATCAGCGACAACCAAAACTCTTTGAAAGCAGGCGAACGCGGTCCGACGCTGCTTGAAGATTTTATAATGCGTGAAAAAATTACGCATTTTGACCACGAGCGGATTCCCGAACGCATCGTTCACGCACGCGGGACGGCGGCTCACGGATATTTTGAGTTGACCGAATCGCTGGAAAAATATACGAAGGCGAAGTTTTTGACCGAAGTCGGAAAAAGAACGCCCGTATTTACACGCTTTTCAACGGTTGCAGGTTTTCGCGGTTCGACCGACTTGGCACGTGATGTGCGTGGGTTTTCGGTGAAATTTTATACCGAACAGGGAAATTATGATCTGGTCGGAAACAATATTCCGGTATTTTTTATACAGGACGCGATCAAATTTCCCGATCTGATTCACGCCGTCAAACCCGAACCGCACAACGAGATTCCGCAAGCGGCTTCGGCACACGATACTTTTTGGGATTTTATTTCACTAATGCCCGAATCAATGCATATGATTATGTGGGTTATGTCGGATCGAGCGATTCCGCGTTCGCTTAGGATGATGGAAGGTTTCGGCGTTCATACATTTCGTTTTATCAATGCGAAAGGTAAATCAACTTTTGTAAAATTTCATTGGAAACCGAAACTCGGAACGCATTCGGTTACATGGAATGAAGCTCAGAAGTTATCAGGATTTAACGCAGATTTCCATCGTCAGGATTTGTTTGATGCGATTGAGAACGGCGACTATCCCGAATGGGAATTAGGCGTGCAATTGGTCGCGGAAGAGGACGAACACAAATTTGATTTTGATCTTTTGGACGCGACAAAATTGATTCCCGAAGAATTAGTTCCGGTCAAAATCGTCGGGAAAATGGTCTTGAATCGCAATCCCGAAAACTATTTTGCGGAGACCGAGCAAGTCGCTTTTTGTCCTTCGCACATTGTTCCGGGCATTGATTTTACAAACGATCCACTTTTGCAAGGTCGTCTGCATTCTTATCTCGACACGCAAATTTCGCGGCTTGGAAGTCCGAATTTTCACGAAATTCCGATCAATCGCCCGATTGCGGAAATGCACAACAATCAACGCGACGGGCAGTTTCGCCACGACATTAATAAAGGAAAAGTTGCTTATGAGCCGAACAGCTTAGACGGCAATTCACCTTTTCAATCAAAGGTTGAAGACGGCGGTTTTGAATCTTATCAAGAAAAAATTGATGCAAATAAAATCCGTGCGAGAAGCGATAGTTTTACCGATCATTTCACGCAGGCGGCTTTATTTTTTAATAGTCAGGCTGAATACGAACAACAACATATGATTGATGCGATCAGTTTTGAACTCGGCAAATGCGACACCGAACACATACGCTCGCGAATCTGTTATGTTCTAAATCAAATTGACAAAAAACTTGCCAAAGGTGTTGCAGACAATCTCGGCATCGAGATTCCGAAAGAAATCGACGGTCCGATCAATCGCGGCGTTCCGGCAGGTGCGGATATGAAAAAATACGAATCCAAACCGAAGAAAAAAGGCGGACTCGAAAAAGATCCGACTTTGAGTATGGCAAACACGGTTAAAGATACAATAAAAACCCGGCAAATCGCATTTCTTGTTGCTGATGGATTTAATGCAAACGATGTCAAAACGATGAAAAAAGCACTCGAAAATCAAGGTGCAATGGCAAAAATTATCGGGATGAAATCAAGCACAGTTAAAGATTCGGACGGCAACGAAATGAATGTTGATATGGCTTTTAGAACAGTCGCATCGGTTTTGTTCGATGCGGTTTATATTCCGGGCGGAGAAAAAAGCGTCGCGGCATTGGCTAAAAAATCTGATGTTATTGAATTTATCAATGATTCATTTACACATTGCAAAGCAATCGCGGCAAGCGGCGAAGCGGTAAATTTCGTCAAAGAAGAAACCTACGTCGGTAAAGCATCTGACGATGACAACGCTGTTATCCTCAGCGAAAATGGTGCGAAAGGTGCGACGCAGGATTTCATCAAAGCGATTGCAAATCATCGCAATTGGGATAGAGAAACGAAAGGTATAGTTTAAATTTAGCTTACATTTTCTTAGTGTGGGAACAAGGTAATTTTTTAGTAAAATCACCTTGTTCTTTTTTATTGGTCAACAAGAAAATTCGGCAAAAAATATGAATATATTTAAGATGAGTCAGTTCATATTCCAGAAACCGTATTTGCGGAAAGCCTTTAATAATGCAAAATTTATTTAGACAATATAGACAACGAGGTCACTAAAATTCCCATCAACAAATAGATGGATTTGGAAATTTACCTTAAAATAATGTAAGTTGAAAAAAAGTTTGACAAGCAAAAGTTTTTGGTTATAAATAGTCAGACGCAGAATTTAGTCTGGCTTTTTTTTGGCAATTTTAGGTAGTATAAATAAAAATGAGTAAAAATTTAGTAATTGTGGAATCGCCTGCGAAGGCAAAAACGATCAATAAATATCTGGGAAGCGATTATATTGTGATGGCTTCAATCGGACATATTAAGGATTTGCCGACGAAGGATTTGGGCGTTGATGTTGATAATGATTTCGAGCCGACTTATGAAGTTATTCCCGATAAAAGAAAGCGGAATAATAAGAAAACGGTTTCGGATCTGAAAAAAGCGGCAAAGGCTTCGGATGCAATTTACCTGGCGGCTGACCCCGACCGCGAAGGCGAGGCAATCTGTCAACATTTGGAAGAAGAATTGACAAAGCGTAATAAAAAACCCGTGTTTCGTGTAATGTTTAATGAAATCACGAAAAAGGCGATTCTTGAAGCATTTGAACATCCGAAAGAAGTTAATTCTGATTTAGTTGACGCACAGCAGGCACGGCGTGTTTTGGATAGGTTGGTTGGTTATAAAGTTTCACCGATTTTATGGAAAACAATTGGCGGAAGACTCTCGGCGGGAAGAGTTCAGACGGTTGCGGTTCGCTTGGTTGTTGAACGGGAACGCGAAATTGAAGCGTTTGTGAAAACGGAGTATTGGTCAATCGTAGCGAATCTAGCCGCAAAATTGCCGCCGAATTTTGATGCGAAACTTCGAAAGGTTGATAAGCAAACCGTTAAAATCGGCAAATTCGACGGAGATGTAAAAGAAACTGAAATTCACATCAAAGACGAAAAGCAGGCAAAAACAATCGTTGACGAAGCGAAAAAAGAAGATTTTATCGTTGACGAGGTTAGGAAAAAAGAACGCAAACGAAATCCGACTCCTCCATTTATTACTTCAAAATTGCAGCAGGATTCTTCCCGACGCTACGGCTTTTCAGTTAAGAAAACAATGACCGTGGCTCAAAAACTATACGAAGGAAAAGAGATCGGCGGCGACGGTGCGACGGGACTCATAACTTATATGAGAACGGATTCGACTCGTGTTTCGGACGATGCTCTGGAAAATGCACGCTCCTTTATCGGCAGCGAATACGGCGATAAATATCTGCCCGCAAAGGCTCGCAGTTACAAATCAAAAGAAGACGCACAGGATGCACACGAAGCGATTCGCCCGACGGATGTAAATCACACACCCGAAGCGATGAAAAAATATTTAAACGCTGATGAACTCAAACTTTACACATTAATCTGGCAAAGATTTGTCGCTTCGCAAATGACAGCGGCGATTTTTGATCAGACGACGATTGACATAAATGCGGGACGTTTCGGTTTTCGTGCGACGGGTTCTATTCAGAGATTTGATGGATTCCTGAAAGTTTATCAGGAAGCAAAAAGCAGTTCGGACAAAGCTGATGATGATGCGGATTTGAGTTTGCCGCCGGTTGAAAAAGGCGATAATTTGAAACTAAATTCGATCACGCCGAACCAGCATTCGACCGAACCGCCGCCGAGATATTCGGAAGCGACTTTGGTTAAAGCACTCGAAGAAAACGGTGTCGGCAGACCATCAACTTACGCGGCGATTATGACGACGATTCAAACCCGTGAATATGTCGAAAAAATTGACAAACGCTTTCATCCGACGGCACTCGGAACGACTGTTAATGATTTGTTAATCGAGAATTTTGACGAAATCTTCGACACCGAATATACGGCGAAAATGGAAAACAGTCTTGATGAGATCGAAGCGGGAAAGCTCAACTGGCGTGTGGCAATGCACGAATTTTACGATAAATTTTCGACCAAACTCGAAGCCGCTAAAGAAAACATAAAAGGTAAGAAAAAACAGGCGATTCCAACCGATGAAGTTTGCGAAAAATGCAATGCCGGAATGGTCATAAAATTCGGACGCTACGGGCAATTCCTCGCGTGCGAAAATTATCCCGAATGTCAGAACACACGCGAAGTTGCGAAAAAATCGACGGAAGGCGATGCGGAAAACGCAAACGGATCGGCGGAAACCATCGAAGTTCCCGAATGCGAGCTTTGCGGAAAAGATATGGCTTTGAAAAAAGGTCGCTTCGGAGCATTTTACGGCTGTACGGGTTATCCCGAATGCAAAAATATCCGCAAGATTCCGAAAGGTGATCAAAAACCTGCTGCTCCGCCCGTCGAACTTGATGAAGAATGCCCGAAAGATGGTGCGAAACTTGTCAAACGTGATGGACGTTTCGGCGAATTTATTTCGTGTTCAAATTATCCGAAATGCAAATATATCAAACAGGAAACAATCGGGATGGCTTGCACCCGTGCGGGTTGTAAGGGCGAGATTGTCGTTAAGAAATCCCGGCGTGGAAAGGTCTTTTACGGATGTAACGAATACCCGGAGTGCGATGTTGTTTTCTGGAACAAACCGATTCAGGAACCGTGTCCCGAATGCAATGCTCCCGTGCTTTTAGAAAAGACCACGAAACGAGATGGCACTGTCCGCTATTGCAATAATGAGGAATGTGGTTATAAAATGAATATCGAAATTCCTGAAACACAAACTGAAAAGGAAACGAAAGTTTCAAGTTCAGCAAAATAAGGTTTGCAGTCTAAACTAATTTTACAAAAGTAAAGTATTCGTATGCACGAAAACATAGAGTTTTTTCAAGCATTCTTAAAAAACCCATTGAAAGTCGGAGCAATTGCACCGAGTTCGAGCGAACTTACACAAAGAATGGTTGAAGGTATCGAACCTAATGAAAACGCCGTGGTCTTAGAACTCGGTGTCGGGACAGGTGCATTTACAAAACGCATACGGGAAATTACTTTAAATGAAAACTCCTATCTGGGAATCGAACTCGATAAAAATTTGATTAGATGTTTGCGAAGGAACTTTCCCGATATGAGATTTATGCTTGGAAATGCCTGCAAATCTTTTGCTCTTCACAAACGCTCGCAACTTGGAAAAGTCGGATTTATTTTGTCAGGTTTACCTTTCGTTTCGATGCCCAACGAAGTTAATGACCGAATATTTTCTCAAATCGAGAAATTTATGGAACAAGGCTGTACGTTCCGCACTTTTCAATATGCTCACGGTTATTATATGCCTTCCGCTATCAAACTCCGCGAATTTATGCGTGATCGCTATGGTGAATCGCAAAAAAGTACTCTCATAATGAAAAATGTGCCGCCCGCAATAACGCTCACCTGGCAGACGAAATAGCTTAAAGATTAATTTTCATAATCAATATAACAAAACCTGTAGGGGCAGCGGCTTGTCCCTGCCCGATGAGCCGAATGGCGAAAACGAAGATTATATTCTCAAAATGCAAACAAATTAACGCAACTTTCGCTATCGCTCATCGGGCAACCACAAGGGATTGCCCCTACAATGTTTATTACGTTGAAAGAATATCCCAACATTCCCAAATGTCTTAACTTGAAACTTTTTATATTTTTTATGGTATAAATAATCAGAATCTGATTTTAATCAACCAAAATTTTAGGAGAGAGAGATTAATATGCTACGACATAAATTAGCTGCTGCTTTTTCACTTTATGTTCTTTTAGTTCCGATGTTTGCATTTGCTAAAGATGCTCCGCTGAAGATTTATCAAGCACCGCCGGAAGTTATCGAGAAAATCAAGGCGGAGGGAATGGGCAAAAATTCCAAAGTGATGGAGACTTTAAGCTATTTGACGGATGTTATTGGCGGACGTTTGACGAATTCGCCGAATATGAAGCGGGCGAATGAATGGACACGCGACACGATGAAACAATGGGGAATGCAAAATGCTCACTTGGAAGCGTGGGGACCGTTCGGACGCGGTTGGTCATTGGCAGAATTTTCCGCCCAAATCGTTGAACCGCAGACAATTCCGCTGATTGCATTTCCGAAAGCCTGGTCGCCTTCGACAAAAGGAACTGTTACCGGCGAAGTTATTCATCTAAACATAAAATCGGATGCTGACTTTGCAAAATATCGCGGGAAATTAAAAGATGCGATTGTTTTAACCGACGGCATTCGCCCGCTTAAACCCGATTTTGACGGGATCGGCAGACGCTTGACCGATTCGCAGCTGCTTGCAATGGCGGATGCGGTTGATCCTTCAACGTTGGCAAATCGTGCGGAAAGACCGAATTTTTCGCAGGAACAACTTCAACTAATTCTCAAAGCAGGTGCTTTAAGCATCAAAAGTCTTAATTTCTTGGTTGAAGAAGGGGCAGCTGTAATGGTTGACAACAGCAGTAAAGGCGACGGCGGAACAGTTTTTGTTTCGGGTGCGAGAGTTGCGGGAAAAGTTCCGACGACGATTCAGGATATTTTCAACCGCGACGGTTTGAGTGCGTATGACAAAGCAGCCGAAAGCAAAATGATTCCACAGATGACGATGGCTTCCGAAGATTATAACCGCCTTGTCCGAATGCTTAATTTCGGCGTAAAGCTGAAAATGAAAGTAAATATTCAAACTAAGTATCACGACGAAGATTTAATGGGATACAACACAATAGCTGAAATTCCCGGAACTGATCCTGCATTAAAAGATGAAGTTGTAATGGTCGGGGCTCATCTCGATTCGTGGCACGCCTCGGGCGGTGCAACCGATAACGGAGCAGGTTCGGCAGTTGCGATGGAAGCCGCCAGAATTATTTTAGCAACGGGATTAAAACCGCGTCGGACAATCCGTGTCGGACTTTGGAGTGGCGAAGAACAAGGCTTAAACGGTTCGCGTGAGTATGTCAAACAACATTTCGGCGAAGTGCAGGGCGGCGGAAGATTTGCCGCACTTTTAGGTCAACCTCCCGGAAAACTCGTTAAAAAACCTGATTATGAAAAACTGTCCGCTTATTACAATATAGATAACGGAACGGGAAAATTCCGCGGCGTTTATTTGCAGGGAAATTCCGCTGTTGCACCTGTTTTTCGTGCGTGGCTGCTGCCGTTTAGAGAAATTGGAGCGTCAACTTTAACCATTAATAACACGGGCGGAACGGATCATCTTTCGTTCGATGCCATCGGACTTCCGGGTTTTCAATTTATTCAAGACCCGATTGAATACAGTTCTCTGACGCATCATTCAAATCAAGACAATTTTGACAGAATCATCGCCGACGATATAAAAACAAATGCCACGATTATGGCGGCATTTGTTTATCAAACAGCAATGATGGACGTGAAAATTCCACGTAAACCGGCGAAATAATTTGCAGATTTAAAACTAAAAAGGACGTAGATTTTTTTGATTTACGTCCTTTTTTATCTTTATGAATGTGTAGCTTACACAAAGCCTAATTTCTGCAACTTCTCTATCGTTATTTCCTCTTGTTGTTTTTCGTTTCTGCCGTAAAGCATTATTCTTTCGACATATTTAGCAATAACATCAACTTCTAAATTAACTGCATCACCTTTTTTCAAAGTTGCTAAATTTGTTAATTCCCAGGTTTTCGGAATTACGGCAACCTCAAAATAATCATCAGCCAGATTTGCAATTGTCAAAGAAATTCCCTCAACGGAAATCGAGCCTTTGTAAACCAGATATTGCCCAAGTTCTTTCGGAAAACCAACTCTAACCGTCCAAAAATCTCCTTCCCGGATTGCTTGCAGAAATTCACCGCGTCCGTCAACGTGACCTTGTACAATGTGTCCGCCAAGCCGTGTCGAGGGCGTAACCGCACGTTCAAGATTTATTTTCGAACCAATCTTTAATTCCCCGATTGTCGAACGATTCAAAGTTTCCTGCGAAACATCCGCCACAAATGAATTCGGCGTAATATCCAAAGCTGTCAAACAGACACCATTAACGGCAATCGAATCACCTTCATTTGCACCTGTCGTAACACTTTTTGCCGAGATTCTAATTCTCGCACCTTTGGCATGCTTTTCAAGCGAACTGATTTCTCCAAGTTCTTCGATTATTCCTGTAAACATTCATTATTTCCTTTACGCCCATTTTTTAACCAAATATAAACCAAAACAATGCCGTCAGACCGATCATAATTGCCGCAAATCTTGACCAATTATCTAATTCCTGTTCAGCCCCGTATTTTTCCAAATAATCAGTTTCTTTATTTATAAAGCGTTCTTCTTTCATATTGTTTTACTACATCTCATACAAATGAAAATTTTGAACTAATCATCCACTTATTAATATTTTAAGTTTATCAAAATACTTTTGCAATCTTTTTACTCTGAATAAAAAAAGAAGCGAGTCCAAGTATTAGATTCGGAATCGCTTCTTTTTTTATTTTTACTTTTTTTATTTAGAGCTGCAGACTTTAGAACCAGGGTTTTTTATTTTGAATGTATGTCTGGACAAATTCTTCATCTGATTTTGTCAGATACATAATTCCCTCGATAATCCCCATAATCATTGGTATAAGAAGCAGAGGAAAGGCTATTCCGCAGGTAATGACAGTCAAAATCACGCTGCCCAGATAAATTCCAAGCATAATAAGACCTTCTTGCTGATAACCTAATAAGAATTTATGCAATCCAAAATTAAGACCGAGAATTCCTCCTACAATTGCTACGATTCCCACCAGCATTTTTTTATCAGCACCTGCAACCTGCCCTGTATTTTGATCAAACGGCTGCTGGATTTGCTGATTTTGCTGATTTTGCTGATTTTGAAACGGTTCGGCTAGATTTGATCCGCAATTTCTGCAAAAACTTTCTAACCCGGTATTTTGAGTTCCACAACTCGCACAAGTAACTATTTTAGTTGCCATAAATTTCTCCTTAGAAATGAATATTTTTTTCTACTTGATAGTTATTCATATTAAACGCTTTGTCAATTTTTCAGTTTTATACTTTTTGTAACTGAGATAGTTTACGAATAATATTAGAAATTCGTTCACCTTTTACCATTTCTTGCGTCTAGCAGATTTTCGTGATTGCCGCGTTTTGAATGTTTTGGGTTTTATTTAAATTTATACGAATGATTACGCCGCTAATTATTCAGCGATCATCCCGGCAACTTCGCGTCCCGTTATCACACCGCGACTGATATACGGTGAAAGTTTTGTTACCGCACCATCCAGAGAACATTGCGTGTTCGGCAGTATTCAAATGGCTCAATCTGCTCAACTTGTTCAATAATTTTATCTATTTCCGTTTCAAACATAGATATTGTGAAGTCCAAAAAAAAAAGAAACCCCGCAAACATTACGTTCTATAAAGTTTGCGGGGTTAAAAATATCAAACTCAATAAATTTGAATTCGTGCCAAAAACGCAAAAAATCTTTAAGCATCCGGGGCTGAATTTTCAACTTCGGCATTTTTCAAAACCCGATCAAGCCACATATTTGAAAGTTTTTCCTGAATCGAATTTGCACGAAGTCGGTCATTTAAGTTTTTGAAATCAACAAAATCAAGGTTCTGGTCTTGATTAAAGCAGGAAAAAACAAAAACTTCTTCGCCCGTGTGCGGGTTGACGTGGCGTTGCAGACATTGAGCACAAATCTCTTTCATCATACATTGCATCGGTGAATTGATTGACCCGATTGCCGTGTGTTTTTCTTTGATATACGGCTGTAAGGTCGAGAATCTCGCTTCTTTTACGCCGTTCATCATACGATCAGAACCGATCACGATCATTCGGTCAACGTCTTTTAAGCTGACGGTTTGTTCACCGAGTTCGCCTTTTGCATAAGCGATCATCGCTTCGACAATATTGCCGCGAAAATGTGCGTCTTGGTTGCGTTCCGGTTGAATTTCTTTGCCGTAATCCGTCGCCCAGATTACTTGGTCAGTATTTTTTTCTATTTCTTCACGTTTGAATAAATCGGCACCATCTTTGTATCCTGCGAAATAAATAACTTCATTATTTGCCTTACGCATCGCTTCGGCAATCGAGAATAAGACCGCATTTCCGAGTCCACCGCCTGCTAATAAAATCGTTTCATTTTGCGGAATTTCGGTTGGCGTTCCGGTTGGTCCCATGACGATAACTTCTTCGCCTTCTTTTAGGAATTGGCAAAGACGCGAAGATGTTCCCATTTCCAGAACGATCATCGAAAGCAAGCCCTTATCTTCGTCAACCCACGCACCCGTCAAAGCCAAACCTTCCATCATTAAGCGTTTACCTTCGATGATCGGTGCATTTGTTTCAAAGTTTTGCAGACGATAAAATTGCCCGGGTTCAAACTTTCTCGCTTGTAAAGGTGCTTTGACGATGACATCAACAATTGTCGGTGTCAGCCTGTCAACCTTAACGACATACGCCCGTAATTGCTCGTCTAAAGTAGCTTTTAATTTATTGAAAATTGCATCTTTTTCGGTTTGTTCCAACTTACCTTGTTCTTTTAATTCTTCTTCAAAAATCTTGACGACATTCGGATAACCTTTTTTCGCCGAAGCCATTGCTTTAACGACATTTCCTGCAAAAACTGGATGATTATCACCGTAGTAGGAAATGAATTTTCCGTCTTCTTCATAGGACGTAAAAAATCCTGATTTTGATTCTTTAACGTGCAGTTTGCCGTCACCGTTTGGCTCAATTTCGTGCGGTTCAAAATACTGTCGCCATTCATCAAGTTTGAATGTGCCGGGAAATTCTTTTTCGTAAATTACATTCGGAGCAGTTCCCGCCGCAACGCAGACGGTTCGTGCCGGAATGCGGACTGTTTGCCCCGTCATATCGAATCTTCCCGTTTCTTCGTTGTGCTTTAAGCGTTCAAAGATCAATGCCTTGACCGCACCGTTTTCGTCGGGAACAGCTTCCGTCGGAGTCATCAGTTCGACAAAATTTATGCCTTCTTCGAGTGCTTTTTGAACTTCTTCGTGATTAAGACGATACGCGGGCGAATCCTGCAAGCGTTTACGGTAAACCAGCGAAACTCCGCCCCAACTTTGGATTAACGGAACAAAATTCGGTTCTTCGCCCGCTTCTTCGGCTCGTGATCGTTCTTCACGAATCGCTTTTCCGTGAACGATATATTCAGCCAGAACTGCTTTTTCTTCTTCGTCAAATTGTTTCCAGACTTCTTCTTCGCCGATGCCTTCCGAAATTTCTTCAAACTTTTCGAGCATTTTTTCGACTTGAACGGGATAATATGCAAATAATTCCGTTGCCGTATCAATTCCCGTCAAACCGCCGCCGATAACAACAGCGGGCAGACGCATCTGCAAGTTTGAAAGCGTGTCTTTTTTGAAAGCTCCGGTTAATTGCAGAGCCATCAGGAAATCTGATGCCTGGCGAATTCCGCGAATCAGATTGTTTTTCATCGGCACAATCGTCGGACGACCTGCACCTGTTGCAATCGCAATATGGTCAAAACCGAAATTCCAGGCATCTTCAATCGTAAAAGTTCCACCGAAACGAACTCCACCATAGGCACGAAAACGCTTACGTCTGCTCAAAATAAGCTGCAGCATTGTCAGGAAATTTTTGTCCCAACGCACCGTGATTCCATATTCGGAAACGCCGCCGAAGCCCGACAAAATTCTTTGGTCGAGATTGTCTTTGATGTCGTTTATATCTTTTACCGCTTTCGGACATTCAGTTCCGTTTTTGCCCGTCCAGACATCGTTGAGCGGTTCGATCTTTAAACCGTCAACGCCGATCACGCCGAAGCCTTCGTTTAACAAATAATGTGTAAGCGTGTAGCCTGCGGGTCCCATTCCGACGACGAGAATATTTTTTCCGTTATACGGCAGAGCATACGGGCGTTTCGCATTGAGCGGATTCCAGCGAGTCAATAATGAATAAATTTCAAAACCGTAAGGCAAATCCAAAACGTCGGTTAAAGCTGAAGTTTCAACCAGCGGAATATTGACGGGTTCTTGCTTTTGGAAAATACAGCCTTTCATACAATCGTTGCAAATTCGGTGTCCCGTTCCCGCACACATCGGATTGTCAATTGTTACCAATGCCAGCGAACCGATCGGATCGCCCTGACCTTTGAGCATATGCATTTCGGAGATTTTTTCATCGAGCGGACAGCCTTCGGTTTTAATTCCGAGCGGATTTTTTTTCACATTTCCGTCGCGTTCGTGTAAACCTGTTGAGCAGGAATCTTTTTCGCGTTCGTGGCAGATCAGGCAATAATCAATTTCGTTTAAGGCATCACGCATCGTGCCGCGATAATCGGTCAGACCGAAGCCGTCACGCCGCCGCATCATTTCATCCGTGCCGTGCAATGCTTCGGGAATATCGGAATTCGTACGTGTGATGTGAACCAAGTTTTGATAATCGAGCGGATGCGGAGTTTTAAAGGCATACCATTTTTTATCTTTTTTGGAGAACTGAATTGCCGACCAGATCTCGAAAATTTGCAAAACGGCTTTAACTTGCAAAAGTTCACCCGTTCCATCAATTTCGCTGACAAACCGCGAGAAAACATTACCGAAAGTTTCGTCTTTTAATTTGTCGTAAGCCTTGCCGATCTTGTTTAAAGTTTCTTGAACTTCGGTCGTAACTTCCGCTTCTTTTGTTAAATTATCTTCCGCTTCCAGTAATTCGGCAACGATTGAAGCGATTGCTAATTCTTCATCGTGAATTAAAACTTCGGCAAACTGTCCGTTTTTCAACTGACGAATCGCTTCCGCCAATTCGGTTACTTTATAATCGGCTGATTTATCTTCCTTGAAATTACGAATCGCCCGCCGCTGAACGAAGAATTTGTATTTCCAGATCGGGTTATCTTTTAATATCTCTCTTTCCAATTCCTCGCGTTCTTTATTTACGCCGAACATATTTGCAACAAACTCCGATAAAAACGGTGCGGAATCCGTCAAAATCTTCGATGCAACTTTCGGTTCATAACCTTCACCGCGTTTTTTTATATATTCAATTAACGCTTGATGCAGAACAGGTTCTTTTTCTTCAACTTCCGAATAAAATTTTTCTGCCAACTCTTTGAGTTTATAAGCATCAAACAGGTCTGAATACTTAAAACCGGGAATGCCTAAATCAAAATCGTGGTTTGATAAATTGTTTGTATTTATATTCTCTTTTTCTGAAATTCCAATCATATATGTTTTTAGTACAAAGTATTTAAAATTACCTTAATAAGAGAAATATATCATTTGAGTTTGACCGAAAACAAAGACAGGAATAATTAACAGATGCGTAGTTTTTGATTAAAGAATGAAAAAAGTGTATATTTTTCAAGTATTTTAACATAAATGTATTTACTGGAATAAGTAAAAAGTTTAATATAAAGTTTAAAAAAAATTGTGAGTAGAGTTCAGATATAAAAAATCAATTATCTCAAATATCTGATTCTAAATTTATATAGAGGTTTTTATAAGTAATATGGAAAGAGACGAAAGGTTATTACCAATCCCGAGTAGAAACGATTTGCAGTTGGCGAATCAGGAAATCCCGCCTTCATATCCGGCTGCGTATGAAGGTGATTTGTTCAGTACCGACAAACGCTCAATTCGAGAATATTTTATTGTCGTCTATAAACGTCTTCCGATAATTCTGGCGATAACAATTTTAACAACTGCCGTCGTTGCATTCTATATGTACCGCATACCGACGGTTTATGAAGCAAGAACTCAACTGATAGTTGAACCGCCCAAGCCGGCAACAACGAATACGGTTATAAGTCTCGGTATGGATCCGACTTATTATAAAACCCAGCTGCAGCTTCTCAGCAGTCCCGATCTTATGTATCAAGTTGTAATTCGATTGGGCTTGTACAAACAGCAAGATTTATTTAAAGATGATGAAAAAGGATTTTTAACTACGTTTAAAACTATGTTTTCCGGCGGTAAGAATCCTCAGGAAGATCAAAAATTTCTGCAGGTTTTAAATTCCAAGCAGAATGATAATAATAGTAATGAAGAAATAAAGTTAAGCCCGGAAGAAGAATTAATAGCAAGAAATTATGCCCTTAGAGTAGGTACAAGTCTTATGGTCGAAGAAGTTGAGCGAACAAATCTGGTAAATTTAACGGTTAACAGTGAAAATCCCGTGTTAGCGGCTAAAGTCGCTGATGGCGTGGCATATACTTTTATGCTTCAGGATGTCCGGCGTGAAATAGGATTTGATAATACAAATCTCAAAGAAATCAGCAAATCTATTGAAGACCTTAGATCTACAATCATCAAACAGGAACAAGGTTATTTAAATTTGCTGGAAAATGAAGGGATTATACCAAGCAATGACGGAGGTGCCGGTTTGAGCAGCAATTTGACCACCATTAGCGGCAACTGGTTTTCTGCTCGTGATGATCTGCTAAAAGCGGAAGCACAATATAATACGGTTGTTAAATCAGGTAATACTCAAGGATTACCTGGAGATGCTCAGGGTCCCATGACAGGTCTTCAGGCAAATAAATTGGAACAATTGGGTAAACTGCAAAACCTGATGCTGGAATTTGAAAAGAAAATCAGCGATGCAGAAACAGAGTTAGCCAAACTAAGAGTTAGATATACTGACGATTATGCCCCGTTAAAGCAAGCAGTAAAGGAAATTGACAAATTAAAAGAACAAAAGGAAGACGCGAGAAAAAATTATTCAACCACTATAAATGAGGATTTTAGCAATGAACGAAAAAATGCTTATAACGAGGTTCTTAAAGGCTTAAGTGCTCAGGTTCAATCCGCCAGAATCCGCGAATCACAACTTCGCAATCAATATTATACAGAGCTTAGAAAAGCTAATAGTCAGGGGATCGCCAATACAAAATTAACTACTCTGAAACGAGAAATTGATACAAATCATAGTCTTCTGGATGGTTTAATTCTAAAGCAGAAAGAACTGGAATTAAAAATTGAAAGCACCAAACCCGATAATATCAAAATTGCCTCAACTGCAGGTGATATGGGATATGAAATCGGACCGCAGAGAAACAGAAATATAATTCTGGCATTTCTCGTGTCATTAATCGGCGGAATAGGTCTGGCTTTTCTGCTTGATTACCTGGATGATTCAATCAAGTCTTCAGACGATATAAGCCGAACCGTCGGGTTGCCGACACTTGCTTTGATTCCGCATCATAGTATTGAAAAGAGAAAAAATAAAATGATACCGAGCCAAAGTGGAAATTTATCAAATGCCTTATCCGTTTTGGAAGATAATCGTTCTCCGACGGCGGAAGCCTATCGGCATTTGAGAACATCTCTGCTTTTCTCGTCAGCCGGAAAAGCACCAAAGAAAATTTTGATTACTTCATCACAGCCATCCGAAGGTAAAACCACAACCGCGATTAACACGGCAATTACTCTGGCTCAGGCAGGTGCTAAAGTTGTAATTATTGACTGCGATCTGCGTCGTCCGCGTCTGCACAGTCATTTTAATATGGAAAACAGCTTCGGCATAACCAATTATCTTTCGGGTGAAAAAGATACAAGTAAGATAATTAAGGATTTTGATGAAGTTAAAAACTTAAAAGTCATTACAAGCGGACCTATTCCGCCGAATCCGGCAGAACTTTTGAGTTCACAGCAGATGAAGAACCTTTTAACCAGTTTAGCCGGCACTTTTGATCACATTATAGTTGATTCACCTCCGGCGATCTCTTTTACCGATGCCGCAATTCTTTCAACTCACGTTGATGGTGTTGTGCTGGTCGCAATGGCTGGTAAGAGTTCGGTTCATCTGATACGGCGTTTCAAACAGCGTCTTGTTAGTATGGGAGTAAAAGTATATGGTGTCGTGCTTAATGGTATCAGACCGAATTCACTTGATTACAGCTATTATGGTTACGGTTATACTTACGGTTATTATGAAAATAATGATGATTCAACTCCTGTGATGGAGGATGAGGTAGATGTTAGTTTGCTGGATGAAGAATACGTCGAAGAATATGAGGAATATGAAGACGACGAGGTTTCTATCCACGATACAAACAGCTAAACCAAAATAGTAAAATAGTTTGTGAGTTGGTTTATTCAGACTAACTCATTTAGATCAGGACAGCTTTTTTAGTTGTCCTTTTTGTTTCACTAATTTGCATAGAAAATTAAAATGGATCTAAGTTCAAGAAAATTATTTTTATCAAGTAATTCGGTTTATAAAAATATGAGTTACCTGGAGCATTCCGCAGAAGATATGGTTGATTTTCTCGGGAGAATTTCACGGATTACTTTTATTCCGTTTGCGTCTGTTGCAGAAAATGATTTACTGGACAAAAAGTGGAATGAATATAATGAAGCTCCGAAAAAAGCATTTGAAAAATATAATATCGAAGTTGAATCGCTTCACACATTTTCTGATAAATCCGAAGCTGTAAAGGAAGCCGAAGCGATCTTTATCGGCGGCGGGAATACTCATCATCTTTTATATTGGTTGAGAAAATTTGAATTGATCGAAGTTATCCGCAGCGAAATGACTGCGGGAAAACCGTTGATGGGATCAAGTGCGGGGACAAATATTTTTTGCCCGACAATCTGCACGACCAATGATATGCCGATTATTTCAAATCCGAATTTTGATGCGATAAATGCGATTCCCTTTCAGATAAATCCGCATTATCTTGATCCTGACCCGAATTCAGACCATCGCGGCGAAACCCGTCAGCAAAGGATTGAAGAATTTTTAAAAGTAAATAATCGAAAAGTTCTCGGACTTCGTGAAGGTGCGTGGTTAAGAATTGAAAACGGCAGGATTTTGCTAAAAGGTTTGTCGGGAGCAAGATTGTTTTCAAAATCAAACGAACCCGAAGAATTCTCTCCGACAAAAGAAGGCTTTGATTTAACCGACATATTGCTTGAATAAAAAATTGAATTTTATTTCTCTTTACGCCGCCAATATCTGCGTTTTGTTTGAGTTCCGCCGCCGAAATAAGTTAGTATCAGCACGACCAGATGAGCAACAAACCAAACATTTTCATATCCCATATTTTGATAAATATAAATCAGTATCAAAACTCTCGGAATAAAAGCTCCCAATAAAATATCTCCCAAAATCGGCACGGAATTATTCGGATACCGTTCCTGAATAAAATAAACGAGCATTGTGATCCTTGGGAAAAATAATGAAAACAGCAAAAAATAAAAATCCATAATTTCACTACCTAATTTTTTACAAGATTTGTTTTCGTATTATCTGATTTCCTTAGATTAAACGCAAACTTTTTTAAGCCCGCTTCTTTCTTCACTTGTTACTTGTTACTGTTAGCTGTTAATTATTTAAAAATAAGGAGTAAAGACAAATGAAAAAACTAATTTACATAACCGTTTTCGTTTTTGCATTTCAAACATCTGCATTTTCCCAAGACACAAAAGACATAGTTTCGACACGCGAAATGGACAGAATAAATTGGATGGAATTTCAGGAGGTCGTGCCGTCAAAGATAAATACCGTAATGCTTCCGACGGGAACGCTCGAACCGCACGGCGTGGCAAATAACGGTGCGGACAACACCGCACCAATGGCGATTGCAAAGACGATTGCCCGCCGCACAAACTCAATGAATCGCACCGACGCTTTCTTACGGTATGACGGGAAGCCTTGCCGCATATCCGGGAGCTTTCAAAATGAGCGAAGCCGCATATCGTCCGTTTGTCAAAGAAATTCTTGAAGGCTTGGTAAAAAACGGTTTCAAAAACATAATTATTGTCAACGGACACGGCGGCGGACAAACTGCGGTTCTGCAAGACGTTGCGGCGGAAGTTGCAAATGAGAAAAACGTCCGCACACTTGTCATAAATTGGTGGTCTTTTGCATCCGACATAACTCAGGAAGTTTTCGGCGAGGACGGCGGACACGCGGGTTGGAATGAGAATGCTTTTATCCAAGCGATTGATCCGACGCTAATTGACCAAAAACGCTACAAAGACGATCTTGCAACCGCTTTCCCACGAAGCGGAACGTGGTCTGCAACGCCTTTTCCGTCGTCCATCGGACTTTATAAAGAAGGCGAAGGTTATGTGAAATTCGATCAGAAAAAAGCGGATGAATATTTCAAAAAAGTTACCGACAAAGTTGCTGATCTGATAATCGAAGTCCGGCGAAAGTGGGATATGGCGAAATTGTAAAGTTCTTTTTGCCACGAATGCCACGAATAGCACCAATGATTTTTCTTTTATTATTTATGTCCATTGTGTTATTCGTGGCAAAAACTCTTTTGCATCTTTCAATAATTTAATCAATTCAAATACAATATAAATTTTCTTATCATATATTTACAGCAATTATTTGGAGATAAATTTTTAATGAAAGCACTCGTAAAAAGTAAGGCGGAAGTCGGTTTGTGGCTCGAAGACGTTCCCGAACCGGAAATTTCGGATAATGATGTTTTAATCCGCGTTTTGAAAACGGGAATTTGCGGAACGGATGTTCACATATATAAATGGGACGCTTGGGCGAGAGATAATATCAAAATCCCGACAATCATCGGACACGAATTTGTCGGCGAAATTGTCGAACTCGGTGCGAATGTCAATGAATACAACGATTTCAAAGTCGGAGATATTGTCAGCGGCGAAGGTCATTTAGTTTGCGGACGCTGCCGCAATTGTATGGCAGGCAGGCGTTACCGCTGTGCCAATACAATCGGTGTCGGCGTTCAGACGGACGGTTCTTATGCTGAATATATCGCAATGCCGATGCAAAATATCTGGCGGCACGAGAAGGGTGTAAATTTAGAAGTCGCATCGTTTTTTGATCCGTTCGGAAACGCCGTCCATTCGGCACTCGCATTTCCGATGGTCGGCGAAGACGTTCTCATCACAGGTGCGGGACCGATCGGAATTATGGCAATCGCCGTCGCCCGCCACATCGGAGCAAGACACATCGTAATCACCGACGTTAATCCGTATCGCTTAGAATTAGCGGAGAAATTCGATGTAACGCGAACGGTTGATGTAACAAAAGAGAATTTAAAAGACATTCAGAAAGAACTCGGAATGACCGAAGGCTTTGATGTCGGTTTAGAGATGTCGGGAAACCCAAGTGCGTTCAAAGATATGATCGCCAATATGGCACACGGCGGCAGCATCGCAATGCTCGGAATCCCGCCCGAAGAAATCGCCATTAACTGGAACAAAGTCGTCTTCAATATGCTCACGATCAAAGGAATCTACGGGCGAAAGATATTTGAAACCTGGTATCACATGAGCGTCCTTCTGCAATCCGGCGTAAACATTGAACCCGTCATCACGCACCGTTTTCCGTATCAGGAATTTGAAAAAGGTTTTGAAGCAATGATGAACGGGAATTGTGGAAAAGTGATTTTGGAATGGGGCGAGGTGTAGATTTACATTTCCGTTTCCTGTCGTCAAAGACGACAAACAATATAGCCTATGGTGCAGGCGTTTCGCCGAAACCATAGGGATAATGAATAAATAAACGCCGTCGCTGAAAGCGACGAACAAAATATGCCGCAATCCATTTTCAAAATGTTAGCCCACATCATTTTCTCAACAAAGAATCGTGCGGATTTGATTCATCCCGAAATTGAAACTGAATTGTTCGGTTATATTCACGGAATTGTCGAAAATAATAATGCGAAGTTGATTATCGCAAACGGCACAACAAACCATATTCATTTATTGATTTCTTTGCCGAAGAAAGTTGATATTCCAGATTTGATCGGCGATATAAAACGGGATAGTTCAAGTTGGATTAAAAAACAGGATTCACAATTTAACAATTTTTATTGGCAGAGAGGTTACGGAGCATTTTCGGTTGGGCAATTAGAGGTTGATGTTGTGAAGAATTATATTGCCAATCAGAAAGAACATCACAAAGAGAAAGATTTCAAGACAGAATATCGAGGTTTTTTGAGGAAATATGATGTTGAATATGATGAGCAATATGTCTGGGATTGACGTTTGATTGTTGCTCACTTTCAGCAACGAGTTCCTATGGTTTCGGCGAAACGCCTGCACCATAGGCTTTAATGTTTGTCGCCGTTGGCGACTTCTGAAAAAGATAAAATGATTCAGTAGTATATAAAGTTAAGGGAACAAATTTTACTTTTGAGTGTCTAAATAAGCATGGAAAACATATACAATTTTAATACTAAATTTTTGACAATTGCTTTGTGCATTTGTCTAACAAATATTTTGATTTCTTGTCATATAAGTTCATCCGAAAAAGTTATTTCTGATACAGTTAATTTACCAACTGAAAATAAATTAAATGAAATAAAAGACACAGTTGAATTTAAGAATGAAGATGATAAATGCTTAAACGCTGAGTATCCCAAACGTGAAAAATGGATTAGTGCTGGTGTAATGAATGCTGAAGCTATTGATATTCCTAAACCTGAATACCCTGCCGAAGCAAAATCTCAAGAAATCGAAGGTGAAATTATAGCAAGCGTTATTGTTGATGAAAAAGGAAAAGTTATTTGGGCAAAAGTAAATGATGGACATTCACTTTTGCAAGAGGCTGTGAGAAAAGTAGTTTGTAAACCACGCTTTAAGCCAGCTACAATTTCAGGAATTCCTTATGCTATAAAAGGATTGATTACTTACAGATTTTCATTAACCGAATAAAATCTAGCAATACAACCATTGTTGTAAGAGATTGCGTATGTATCAATATCTAATATTTCTATTTTCTTTTTTAGTGATTATCCTTTCATTTTTCTTTTTTCTACATCTTTATAATCGGAAAAATAGCAAGAAAGATAAAGGTATTTTAAGGAAATCATTGGACGCTATTAGGGAATTTATTGATTTTTTATTTGGGCTTGGATAACAGAATATTTTAAGAAACTACCTTTCAAAGGAAATTATTAAATAAAAATTATGTATGGAGCAACAAAAGCGATTCTTGAAACGGAATTGCAGGATATAAAGGAAGCGGGGACTTATAAGAACGAACGAGTTATTGAAAGTCCGCAGGATGCGAAGATTAGTGTTTCGAATGAAGAAGTTTTGAATATGTGTGCGAACAATTATTTGGGACTTTCGGATGATTCGCGAATAATTGAAGCGGCGAAAAACTCTTTTGATGATTGGGGTTATGGATTGTCTTCCGTGAGATTTATTTGCGGGACGCAGACGATTCATAAGGAACTCGAAGCAAAGATCAGCGAGTTTCTTGGCACGGAAGATACGATTCTTTATGCGGCTTGTTTTGATGCGAACGGTGGATTGTTTGAACCGCTTTTTAATGCGGAAGATGCGATCATTTCCGACGAACTGAATCACGCCAGCATTATTGACGGGATACGACTTTGCAAAGCCCAACGCTATCGTTACAAAAATAACGATATGGCAGACCTCGAAGCAAAGTTAAAAGAGGCAAAAGAAAATGGTGCGAGGCAAATGATCATTGCGACCGACGGCGTTTTCTCGATGGACGGCTACATTGCGAATTTGCAGGGCATCTGCGATTTGGCGGAAAAATACGGTGCGTTGACGATGGTTGATGATTGCCACGCGGTCGGATTTATGGGCAAACGGGGACGCGGCACGCACGAATATTGCGATGTGATGGGCAGAATTGACATCATCACGGGAACGCTCGGCAAAGCCTTGGGCGGTGCGATGGGCGGTTACACTTCGGCGAAAAAAGAGGTCATCGAAATGCTCCGTCAACGCTCGCGTCCGTATCTTTTTTCAAACTCGGTCGCACCCGCAATCGTCGTCGCTTCGATCAGGGCAATTGACCTTTTAACCGAATCAACCGAATTGCGTGATAAGTTGGCGGAAAATACAAAATACTTCCGCAAAGAGATTTCAAAAGTCGGTTTGGAAGTCTTGCCCGGCGAACATCCGATTGTCCCGATTATGTTCTACGATGCAGAACCCGCCGTTAAAATGGCGGATTTGCTGATGAAAAAAGGTGTTTATGTAATTCCTTTTTCATTCCCGGTCGTCCCGAAAGGAAAAGCGAGAATCAGAACGCAGGTTTCCGCTGCTCATTCGATGGAAGATTTAAAATTTGCGGTCGAGAAATTTGCGGAAGCGAAAGAAGAACTCGGAATTTAATGGAAGAGTTTGCCCACGAATTACACGAATTTGCACGAAGAATTAAAAGAAAAGAAATTTAGCCACAGATTAACACAGATAAAAAAGGATGGAAAAAAGAAAAAATACTAAAAATCAATTCTCTTATCCGAATCAATCCGTATCTATTAGTGATTAATAATTCTTCTCTTATTTGTGTTGATTCGCGTAATTCGCGGGCAAAATCTCTTTCTTGTTTTCGCGTCCTTTCGCGTATTTCGCGGGAAACAAAAAATATGCCTGAAATTCTCGACCAAAACCAAAAAGCCAAACTCTTTAGCAAAGACAAACGCACGGATTATTTACCATGGATTTTGATGGCTCTGGCTCTTGGCGTAATGGTTTTTCTACTTTGGACAAACGGGCGGATTTGGTGGTGCAAATGGGATACGCCCATTTATATCGCTACGCTCGATGCTTGGAGCAAACACACTTCGCAGCATTTTTTTGATCCTTACGCTCTTACGCACGTTCTGCACGGATTTTTATTTCTATGGATTTTGAGTCTGATCGTTCACAAAATCTTCGACAAAAAACTCTCATTCGCGTGGCTTTTGTTCTTCGCCGTATTTACCGAAGCCGCCTGGGAAGTCGTTGAAAACTCGCAATACGTCATTGAAAAATACCGCGAACAAACCGCTTCGCTCGAATACACGGGCGATTCGATTGCCAATTCATTTGGCGACATACTTGCCTGTGCATTCGGATTCGTTATTGCTTATCGTCTAAAATTCTGGCTCACATTTCTGCTGTTCGTGATTATCGAAATTATTCTGCTCGTAACCATCCGGGATAATCTGACGATAAACATAATAATGCTTATTTACCCAATCGAAGCAATAAAAGCTTGGCAAACAAACGCACAGGAAACTGCTCAATTATTATATATTCTGTTTGGAAAAACCTAAACGTAGATTCAATAACATTATACATGATAAATCAGCCCAAACCTTCAACCCTCTAAAACAACAAAATGGCTCTGCACCCACAGGAATTACACTTTGTTGGAAGATAAATGACAAAAAAAAACCACCAATTTGAGTATATGTTTCGGTATAGGCTTGGCGGGGTTTGTTGCGGTTATGATGCCGCTTAAGGTTATAAATGTAAAGAAATCTTTTATCGAGGTTTCTCTGTCATTTCCAAATATCTTTTGTGAATGTGTTTTATTTTGTCCAAGTAATCTTGTCTTTTTAACTCGTATGCAATAAACGGAGCTTTTTTTTCTAAGCCCCTAAAACGGACCCTTTCTTTGCAGTAGGCATCAATCCAGTAAAATCTTCTATTCTGCAAGACCAAATCATTTAATTTTAATATTTTTATTGTTTCGGCAATTTCTATTTGAAGAGATTTTTCTAATTCATAATTAGGCTTAACCAAATTTAACTCAAAATCAATAACAAACCAATCTTTTTGAATTTTAAAGGGGTCAAGAATAATTTCAGAGCTTTTATTTTGATTTAATATTTCAGAGCATAAGCGTGAGATGGTCTAATAAAAAAGGGTTCTTCCGCACTCTTGGTGCAAGCCTCTTGTAAATTGTTGTAAACAGTAGTTTTACAGACTTAGCGAAATTTATGCTTAAAGTTTGGTAAATTCTTTATATGTAGCAACTTATCGGAAAAAGTTGCACCAAGAGTGCGGAAGAACCAATGGATATGACCATCGCCTATTTTATTTGAGCCGTAAACGCGGACGAAAGATCACCTCTATCGCTTAAGGAATCAGGAATTATCAGTCCGGCAAGAGGAGTCAGTTACGGCGGCAACTATTGGGCGATATTCAAATTAAATTATGTGTTAAAACAAAACGCACCGAATGTATGGCAGAACTTACCAAGCCATCAAAACGTCAGTCCCGCATTAAGAAGAGAATTGCAATAAACAATCATATTTATCAGACCTAAGTTTATGATTGACTGCATCTTACAAACCCGTTAAAATTATAATTTCAAACGTGGTGAGTTACAGCGACTTGCGACCACGAAAAATAAACCGCTAAACAGCCTTTGAGTTTAATAAAATCAATTTTAACGAAAACTCTGTGCTTGTTTGGTGCAGAGTTTTT